>NZ_BAABJZ010000017.1:0-20532 GCF_039543565.1 Ferrimonas pelagia
CGTTTAACCGAGCTAAACTGTTAAGCCTGCGCGTCCGTAGCTCAGCTGGATAGAGTACCTGGCTACGAACCAGGCGGTCGGAGGTTCGAATCCTCCCGGACGCGCCATCTTCTCTTTGTAAAAAGAGCTATCGCTGTGTGTCAGCGGCTCGTTTAACCGAGCTAAACTGTTAAGCCTGCGCGTCCGTAGCTCAGCTGGATAGAGTACCTGGCTACGAACCAGGCGGTCGGAGGTTCGAATCCTCCCGGACGCGCCATCTTTTCTTTGCAAAAAGAGCTATCGCTGTGTATCAGCGGCTCGTTTAACCGAGCTAAACTGTTAAGCCTGCGCGTCCGTAGCTCAGCTGGATAGAGTACCTGGCTACGAACCAGGCGGTCGGAGGTTCGAATCCTCCCGGACGCGCCATTTTTGCAAACCCCAGCCTTCGGCTGGGGTTTTTGCGTTTCTGCGCTTGCTGTTTTTCCTCCCCCTTTGTTATTCCCCTCGCTCCTTTATCCCAGTCACACTCAGTCTCTGCCCAATTCAGAAGCACTCTGCGTCCCGACTTGAACGAACGGCTCGGTTTCGATGGTGCGGATACGGTGCCGGGCGCCGCGCGACGTTGAACAGTGCACCGAAAGTCGGGTTGTCATCGCGAGATTATCCATGCGAGCTGGATGTATTGATGGTCAAAGTTTTGGTGTTACCAATTTCAAGTCGCGCGCGTTATGCCTGTTTTTTATCGCATAATCCATAATCCATTGGTCTAACCTTTATGACACTGCCATCGTTTTGACATTTTTATTCAGCCTGTGTGACTATCGACCACCGACTTTTTGCTGATAAAAGTGCCTTTTGTATGGATGCATTAGCCTCGCTGCTGTCGCAAGCTGCCACCGTGATGTTGACTGGAATGGTGCTTGTCTTTCTTTTTCTCTCGCTATTAGTTGGCGCGTTGAGTTTGCTGGCCCGATTTTGTGCGCCCAAACCAGCCCCAGCTGATCCCGCTGTGACGACGGCGGCGCCCTCTCCACAGGTGTTGGCGGCCATCAGTGCTGCGATCCACCAACACCGCGCAATCGAAGGAACACAACAATGACAAAAGCCCTAGCCTTGACCGATGTGGTATTACGCGATGCTCATCAATCCTTGTTTGCCACCCGAATGCGTATCGAGGATATGTTACCGGCGGCAGAGCAGCTGGATAAGATCGGCTACTGGTCGCTGGAAAGCTGGGGCGGGGCCACATTCGATGCCTGTATCCGTTATCTGGGGGAAGATCCCTGGGCGCGGATCCGGGCACTGAAGGAAGCGATGCCCAACACGCCGCAACAGATGTTGTTACGGGGTCAGAATCTACTGGGTTATCGCCACTATGCCGATGATGTGGTGGAGACGTTTGTGAAGCGGGCCTATCACAGTGGTGTGGAGGTGTTTCGGATCTTCGATGCGATGAACGACGTCCGTAACCTGGAAACCGCCATCAAAGCGGTCAATCGGGTGGGCGGTCATGCCCAGGGAACGCTGTCCTTTACTACCTCGCCGGTGCATAACCTGGATACTTGGCTCACGATGGCCAAGGAGTTGGAGCAGAAAGGCTGTCAGTCGCTGTGCATTAAGGACATGGCCGGCTTGTTAGGGCCGTATGAGGCGGACGAGCTGATCCGCGCGCTGAAAGATCAGACCGATCTGCCCATTGCACTGCACTGCCATGCAACCACCGGCCTGTCGACGGCGACTTACCAAAAGGCGATTGACGCGGGGATCGATGTGCTGGATACGGCCATCTCCTCGATGAGCATGACCTATGGCCACACGGCGACCGAGACCGTGATGGCGATGGTGGCAGGCTCCGAGCGGGATACGGGCTACGATCCCACTCAGTTAGAGGAGATCGCGGCGCATTTCCGTCAGGTGCGGCTGAAGTATGCCGAGTTTGAAGGGGCACTTAAGGGGGTGGATGCACGCATTCTTAAAGCGCAGGTCCCCGGCGGCATGTTGACCAATATGGAGAACCAGCTGAAGGAGCAGGGCGCAGCCGATCGGCTCGATGAGGTGCTCGAAGAGATCCCGCGGGTACGCAAGGATCTTGGCTTCATCCCGCTGGTGACCCCGACCTCACAGATCGTCGGGACTCAGTCGGTGCTCAATGTCTTGACTGGCGAGCGTTATAAGAACATCGCCAAGGAGACGGCCGGGATCCTCAAAGGGGAGTACGGTCGCACTCCGGCGCCGGTTGATGTAGCGCTGCAAGCGCGGGTGCTAGAGGGGCGTTCGGCATTGACGGAGCGACCAGCGGATCGTCTGGCCCCTGAGATGCTGCGGTTGACCGAGGAGTGGCAGCAGTTGGCGGCGAAAGAGGGGATCCCCTTGGCGCAGCAGGTCGAAGACGATGTCTTGATCTATGCCCTGTTCCCGCAAGTGGGCCGCAAGTTCCTGCAGCATCGCGGCGATCCGAGCCAGTTTGAGCCCGCGCCGGGTGGCGCTGCGGCGCAGCCTGCGGCGGTAATCCCAGCGGCAGCGCCAGCAGCCGCAACCGGTCCTGCGGCCTATCAGGTACGGGTGGATGGCCAACTGTTTCATGTCGAAGTGGGCGCGGCGGGGACGCTGGAGCAGGTGGCACCGGTGGCCGCTGCCGCGCCTGCGCAGGCGCCAGCGCCTGTGCAGGCACCCGCTGTGGTGGCGGCTAAGGTGACGGCTCCCTTGGCGGGCAATGTCTTTAAGATCCCGGTCCAGCAAGGCCAACAGGTGGCGGCAGGCGAGGTGGTCTTGATCCTCGAGGCGATGAAGATGGAAACGGAGATCCGTGCGGCTGAAGCGGGTCAGATCCAGCATCTGCACGTCAAAGAGGGCGACAGTGTTGTGGTCGGTGCTGATCTGATCAGCCTGGCGTAGGAGGCGAGATGCAAGGATTTATCGCTTTCTGGCAGTCGACCGGCTTAGCCAATTTTGAGCTGGGCCAACTGGTGATGATCGCGGTCGGTGGCGTGCTGCTCTACTTGGCCATTGCCAAGCAGTTTGAGCCGCTGCTGCTACTGCCGATCGGCTTTGGTGCGCTGCTGACCAATATCCCCCTCGCCGGTTTTACCGAGGCCGGTGGGCTGCTGACCTATGTGTATGACGTGGGGATCAAAACCGGGGTGTTCCCGCTGCTGATCTTTATGGGGGTCGGTGCAATGACCGACTTTGGCGCCCTGATCGCCAACCCCCGCACCCTGTTTCTGGGGGCGGCGGCCCAGTTTGGCATTTTCGCGACCCTGCTGGGGGCGATCGCGCTGAACGTCTTGCCCGGGTTTGATTTTACCCTCAAAGACGCCGCGGCGATCGCCATCATCGGCGGCGCTGACGGGCCGACGGCGATCTTCCTGGCGTCGCGCCTGGCGCCGGAGCTGTTGGGGGCCATCGCCGTGGCAGCCTACTCCTACATGGCCTTGGTGCCCTTGATCCAGCCGCCGATCATGCGGGCGCTGACCAAGCCGGAGGAGCGTCAGATCAAGATGGCGCAACTGCGTGAGGTGAGTCAGCGCGAGAAGATCTTGTTCCCGCTGCTGGTGTTGGGTGCCACGGCGCTGTTTCTGCCGGCGGCGACGCCGTTGATCGGCATGTTCTGTCTGGGCAACCTGATGCGCGAGTCTGGCGTGGTGGATCGCCTATCCAGCACCGCACAGAATGAGCTGATCAACGTGGTGACCATCTTCCTCGGTCTGGCGGTGGGCTCCAAGCTGTCGGCCGAAGAGTTCTTGCGGATCGAAACATTGGGGATCCTGGTGCTGGGCGCCGTTGCGTTCTCCATCGGCACCGCGGCCGGGGTGATGATGGCCAAGGTGCTCAATCGGTTCAGCAAGTCGCCGGTTAATCCGCTCATTGGTGCGGCTGGGGTTTCGGCGGTGCCGATGGCTGCGCGGGTGGTGAATAAGGTTGGGCTGGAAGCCAACCATCAAAACTTCCTGTTGATGCACGCCATGGGCCCCAATGTTGCCGGAGTGCTCGGCAGCGCGGTCGCCGCGGGCGTGCTGCTGGCTATGGTTGGGTAAGCCAGAGCATCACAAGCATAAAGACCAGCAAGGCGCCGGATCCGGTAAAGATATAGATAAAGCCTTGCTGGCCTTTCTTTAGGCTGTAACCATTCACCTGCAGGTAGAGATACCAGAGCAAGCTCAGCAGGATGGGGATCAGGAACAGTCGTGCAATCATTCGTTTTTTTCCATATTTTTTATTATCTTAACTCTAGCGCGCTGCCGCCGGTTACGCCAGTCTGAACAAACTCCACGACAGATCACATCGTCTCATTTCGCTCTGGGGTAGGATCGCTGCTGTTTTCAAGCAATGTAGGCGGTTTTCGTGGCAAAGTTGTGGAGCCTGATCCTGATCAGTGTACCGATGACGGCATCGGCATTTTGGGGGATCGCCCTGCCGGATTGGCTGGACAAAGAGAGTCGCCATCTGGCGCAAGAGCTTAACCGTGGGGTGGGCCAAAGCCAGAATCCCAACTTCATTCGAGCCGATTACAGCAATGGTGAGATGGTGATCCGCTACCGCTCAGTCGATCCGGCGGCCAATGCGCCGTTTGGGGCCGTGGTGGAGGATCATCGTGAGGCCATGTTGCGCAGCTATTGCGGCAGCGCTTACTACCGCGAGCGACTGGAGGCGGGTCTGCGTTACCGTCACCTGTACGAGGGGCCAGCGGCGCCCGCGCCTTTGCTGATCACGGCGAAAGCCTGTCAGCGCCTCTATTGAATGCCGCCCAGCTACTGCGGCCATCGACGGCCAGTGTTGCATTGGCAATGTCTGTTTTGGCGTGGCAATTAGGGTACACTGGCCAACTTAGGGGGATATTTTGTGCAATTAACCAGCTTTAGCGACTTTGCCTTTCGGGCACTGATCTATATGGGCACCCTGCCAGAAGGCGAGCTCACCAGTATTAGCAAGGTGACGGAACTTTATGGCGTGTCTCGCAATCATATGGTCAAAGTTATCAATAAATTGGGCCATGCAGGCTTTGTCACTACGGTGCGCGGCAAACACGGTGGGATCCGCCTGGCGCGGCCACCGGCGTCGATAGGCCTGGGCGAGGTGATCCGGGCATTGGAGCCGTTGCGGCTGATCGATTGTGGCAGTCCGTTTTGTCATATCGTACCGGCGTGTCGACTCAAGGACGTGTTGCAGCAAGCAACGGATGCCTTTGTTCAGGTGTTGGATCAGTACACCCTGGCGGACATGCTGTCGGACAATCCGGAGTTGATCGCCCTGCTGGCGCCGACTGAATAGAGAGTGTTAATGAGTTTTTCTTTGTGGGGGCTGTTCAGTGCCGCCTTCATTGCGGCCACCTTGGCCCCCGGTGGCTCGGAAGCGATCCTAGCCTACCTGGTGTCTCAAGGTGAGATCGCCCTGCTTACCCTGCTGTTGGTCGCGACCATTGGCAATACCCTCGGCTCCATGACCAGCTACCTGATCGGGCGTGTCGTCCATCGCAAAAAAACGCCGCAGGATCTGGTGTCCGGCAAAGAGAGCCGGGTGTTGGGCTGGATGGAAAAATATGGGATCTGGAGTTTGCTGTTGGCGTGGCTGCCAATTGTGGGCGACGCGATCCCGCTGTTGGCCGGCTGGTTCCGGTTTCCGGTTTTCTTTAGTACGGTACTGATCTTTATCGGTAAATTTATACGTTATCTGGTGGTTGCTTTGATGACCCTTGGGGTGCTTGGCAGCGTCTAATTGGTTATACACGGAGGTTTCATGCGCAGTTGGAAAACACTTGCAGGCAGTGCAGCCCTGTCACTGCTCCTAGTTGGGTGTGGCAGTCAGGTCGCCGCGCCCGTATTGCCGGAGGGGATCAGCCTGATCGAGCGGGTCGAGGCCCAAGGCGATGAACTGGTTATTCCCTATCAAAAATATCAGCTGGCCAACGGATTGACCCTGTTGCTGCATCCGGATCCCTCCGATCCTCTGGTGCATGTGGACGTGACCTATCACGTCGGCTCGGCCCGCGAGACCCTGGGCAAGTCTGGCTTTGCCCACTTCTTCGAGCACATGATGTTCCAGGGCTCGCAGCATGTTGAAGACAATCAACACTTTAAGATCATCACCGAGGCCGGTGGGACCCTCAACGGCACCACCAACACGGATCGCACCAACTACTTCCAGACCGTACCGGCCAACCAATTGGAGAAGATCCTGTGGCTGGAGTCCGATCGCATGGGCTTTATGCTGCCTGCGGTCACCGAGGCGGCGTTTGAGAACCAGCGTGATACGGTGAAGAATGAACGGGGCCAGCGGGTGGATAACCGACCCTATGGCCGACTCGGCGAGCGGGTGGGCCAGGCGCTGTACCCGCAAGGCCACCCCTATTCCTGGCCGGTGATCGGCTGGATGGAGGATCTGGATCGCGGCACGGTCGAGGATCTGCGTCGCTTCTTCCTGCGTTGGTACGGCCCCAATAATGCCACGTTGACCATCGGCGGTGACATCGATGTGGCGCAAACCCTGGCTTGGGTCGAGCGCTATTTTGGCTCACTGCCACGGGGGCCTGAGGTCAGTGCCGATCCCAAGCAGCCCGCGAGCCTGACGGCCGATCGCTACATCTCGATGGAAGATAAGGTGCATCTGCCGCTGATCTACCTCTCCTTCCCGACGGTGTATGCGCGTCATGAGGATGAAGCGGCGCTGGATCTGCTGGCTCAGATCCTGGGCGGCGGCAAGACCTCGCTGTTTTACAAGAATCTGGTGCAAGAGGGCCACGCCCTGCAAGCGCAGGTAGGCCACCCGTGTCGCGAGCTGGCGTGCGAATTTACCCTGGTGGCGGTGGCCAATCCGGGTCAGCAGCCCGAGCTGAGCGAGATAGAAGCGCTGATCCGCGCCTCGATCGCGGAGTTTGAACAGCGCGGCGTGACTGAGGCGGATCTGCAAAAGGCCAAGGTCCAGCATGAAGCGCGCACCCTGTATGGGCTGCAGAGCGTGAAGGGCAAGGTCACCACCTTGGCGTACAACCAGACCTTCTTTGACGATCCGGATCTGATTGGCGAGGAGATCGAGCGCTATGGCTCGGTCACACAAGCGGACGTGGTGCGGGTGTTTGAGCAGTACATCAAGGGCCGTCCGGCGGTGATCATGAGCGTGGTGCCTGAGGGGCAGCGGGCGCTGATCGCGGCCGAAGACAACTGGACCCCGGCGCCGCTGACGCTGGCGGCAACGCCCAGTACCAGTGAGGCGGTGCAACAGCCTGAGATCCTAGACGGGTTTGATCGCAGCCAGGTTCCGGCGGCGGGCCCCAACCCACAGGTGACGGTACCGACCTTGTGGCGCAGCGATCTGGCCAACGGCATTGAGGTGATCGGCACCCGCTCGGAGGAGACGCCGACCATTGAACTGCTGATCGCCTTGGATGGCGGCGCGCGTCTGTTGTCACCCGAGCAGGCGGGATTGGCGCAGTTGACGGCCGCGATGATGGCCGAGTCCACCCAGAACTACAGCACCGCGGAGTTTGCCGAGGCACTGGAGCTGCTGGGATCGCGGATCAGCATCAGCAGCGGCGGTTACCGCACCTATGTGTCGGTCAGTGCGCTGAGCCGGAACCTGGCGCCGACCTTGGCGCTGCTCAAAGAGCGGTTATGGCAGCCCGCGTTCGATCCGGCCGACTTTAACCGCGTGAAACAGCAGCAGCTTCAGGGTCTGCAGCAGCAGGCCAATGATCCTAATTGGCTGGCCAGTGCCGCGTGGGCCCGACTGGTGTTCGGGGCGGACAATCCGCAAGGGGTGCCGGCTGAGGGACTGGTGGAGACGGTTGAGGCGCTGACCCTGGATGACGTTAAAGCCTTCTACGCTGAGCAGTTCCAGGCGGGCAACGCCTCCATCGTTGCGGTGGGCGATCTGACTCAAGCGCAGTTGCTGCCGCAATTGGCGTTCTTAGGTGAGTGGCCCGGACAGCGCTCCGACTGGCCGACCTTGCAGCCGATGCCTGAGCTGGGCGGTCCGGTGATCTACCTGCTGGATAAGCCCGGCGCGGCCCAGTCGGTGATCCGGATCGGCAAGCGGGCGATGCCCTATGACGCCACCGGCGAGTACTTCCTGGCGGGATTGATGAATTATCCTCTGGGCGGCGCGTTCAATAGCCGCATCAACCTCAATCTGCGCGAGGACAAGGGTTACACCTATGGCGCCCGCAGTGGCTTCAGTGGTGGGCCAGAGCTGGGCCAGTTTATGGCGTCGGCCAGCGTGCGGGCCGATGCGACCGCGGCCTCGGTGCAGGAGTTTGTCTCCGAGCTGAGCCGGTTTGCGCAGGCGGGGATGAGCGACGAAGAGCTGGCGTTTATGCGCTCTTCCATCTCGCAACGGGACGCACTGCGCTACGAAACCCCGGGGCAGAAGGCGCGCTTCTTGGATCAGATCCAGCGTTACGGCTTATCGCCCAATTACGTTGAGCAGCAGAGTCGGCTGATCGGTGAGGCGACGCGCGCCGACTTGGCTGAGTTGGCCCGACAACAGCTGGATCTGACCCAGATGGTGATCCTGGTGGTCGGTGATAAAGCCAGCAATGAAGCGCAATTGCGCGCGCTAGGCTATGACGTACATCTCATAACTCTGTAAACTGTCGCCTATAACTAACAGGAGTGCGGGTGACCATGGGGCACCCGCCGCCGAACAGAGAGACGCAAATTGAGCGCTTACACTGACGCCGTTACACGGTTGCGACATTCACAATGGCAACCGGCCTTGCGCCAACTGCAGCGCGGCATTGAGCGGGAAGCCCTGCGCATTGATGATGCGTGCCAGCTGGCGCAGGATCCCCACCCAAGCAGCTTAGGCTCCGCCTTGACCCACCCTTGGATCACCACCGACTTCAGTGAGTCTCTGATGGAGATGATCACGCCGGTGTTTACCGATCCGGATCAACTGTTGGCCCACCTGGCGGACAGCCACACCTTTGTGCTCAACAAGCTGCCCGAGCAACGCCTGTGGCCGCTGTCGATGCCCTGTTTTCTCACCGATCAGCAGTCCATCCCCATCGCCCAGTATGGCGATTCGCATGTGGGCCGGATGAAGACCACCTATCGGATCGGACTTTCCCATCGCTATGGCTCGAAGATGCAGGCTATCGCCGGGGTCCATTTCAACTTCTCGGTGCCCACGGCGCTGTGGCCAGCGCTGGGGGTAGAGCCGGCGGATGAGGAGCAGATCTCGGCGCGTTACTTTTCGCTGCTGCGCCACTTCCGTGCCCACACCTGGGTGTTGGCCTACCTGTTTGGTGCCTCGCCCTCGCTGTGTCGCTCGTTCCTGGGCGACAAGACCTCGACGCTGCCGTTTGAGCAGGCGGGGGGCACGCTGTATCTGCCCTACGCCACCTCGTTACGCATGAGCGATCTGGGTTACACCAATCAGGCTCAGGATGCGCTGTCGGTCAGCCTCAACTCGCTGCCGGAGTACGTTCGGGACGTGAAACGGGCGATCAGCCTGCCGTCGGCGGAGTACGCCAAGATCGGGGTGCGCGAGAATGGTTCCTATCGTCAGCTGAACGCCAATATCCTGCAGATCGAGAATGAGCTGTACGCCCCCATTCGGCCCAAACGCACCGCGCAAAGTGGCGAAACGCCGACTCAGGCGTTGGAGCGAGGTGGGGTCGAGTACATCGAGGTGCGGGCGCTGGACATCAACCCCTTTACCCCGCTGGGGATCGACAAGAGTCAGGTGTTGTTGCTCGATCTGTTCCTGCTCGATGGCTTAATGCTGGCAACGCCGGCATTGGATGAGGCGGCAGTGGCGGAGCTGAAGGCCAACTTTGAGGCGGTGATCCTCGATGGGCGTCGTCCGGGCAAAATGCTGCAGCGAGACGGCCAGTCGCTGGCCCTGAGTGACTGGTTAGCGGAACTGTTTGCGCGCTGGCAGGCGTTGGCGCAGGTGTTGGATACGGCCCATGGGGATCAGCGCTATCAACAGGCGCTGAGTCAATGGCAAGGGGCGGTAACCGATCCGGCGCAGACCTTGTCCGCCAAAGTGCTGAGCCAGAGTCTGGCGCAGGGCCACGGCAAGTGGGCCTGCGATCTGGCCCAGCAGCACCGTCAGTGGTTCGTGCAGCGCGGTTATGATCAGCTCAGCGAGGGCGAGCTGGAGCGCGCCAGCCTGGAATCGTTGCAGGCGCAGGCGGCCATGGAGGCGGCCGATCAAGGCAGTTTCGATGAGTTTCTCCAGGCTTACTTTGCCCGGCAGGCCCGGGCATGATTCGGCTGACGTGCGCCTTCGTGATGGCCAGCCTGCTGGCCGCGTGCGCGCACGATCCGCATGCGGATCGCCCCTGTGGCGAATTGGTGGTGTTTCAGCAGCCACCCAAGCGGGCGGATCTGCATAAGCTGGTGATCACCCGGATCAACGACAAGGCGGTGATCAGCCAACCCAGTTACCGCTTTAAGCCGGGCCAGTATCAATTGCAGTTGATGGAGTTTATCGACGATCCGCGTCTGGCCGTGGCGCTGAAGGAGCGCAGCTATCGCGAGATGACCTTGGAGGTGGTGGCAGATCAGCGCTACCACCTAGCGGCACAGGTGCAAGCCGATGCTCTGGCCGAGCCGGAGGGCTACTGGTTACCCGTGGTGTGGAAGCAGTTTGGCGCGGCCTGTCAGTTTGCCAGTGAGCCCTAGGCTGATCACTGGCGCGCTTGCCCAGCCCAAGGGCTGATCCCTTACTCGCTGTCGGTTGCTGTTGCTGCCGTTGCGGCTTGGGCGGCTTCTTCCTGGGCGATGCGCTCACGCTCAGCCTTGCTGATGTATTTGGGCTTGTTGCTGGGGTTGGCCTTGGCGTTGGCTTTTTTGATCTTCTTCAATAAGGTCTGTTTGACCTTTTTCTTGCGATTCATTGGATGCTCCTGTGAGTCTGGATAAAGCGTAGCGCAACAAAAAGGCCTGTCACGCGACAGGCCTTTTTCAGCGGTGCGGGATAGGCTTAGTGGTGGCCGTGGCCGCCGCAGCAGTCGTCGCCCTTGGCGCACTCGCCGGAGCCGCCACAGCAGCCTTCGTCTTCGGCATGGTCGCCGCAGCCACCGCCGCAACCGCCACCGCCACAGCCGCCTTGACCGTGGACATGACCGTGGGCGATCTCCTCTTCGGTGGCGGCACGTACCTCAACCACTTCCACTTCGAAGTGCAGGGACTGACCGGCCATCGGGTGGTTGCCGTCGACGATCACGCTGTCGTCACGCACTTCGGTCACGGTCACCGGGCGCGGGCCAACATCAGTTTCGGCAATAAAGCGCATGCCAGGAACGATGTCTTCGACCCCTTCGAACGCGCTCAGCGGCACTTCTTGCTTGAGCTCGTCCTGATACTCACCATAGGCATCCGCGGACGTCACGTCGGCGATAAATTTGTCGCCGCTCTGCTTGTCTTGCAGCTGCTGCTCCAAGCCTGGGATCATGCTGTTGGTGCCGTGCATGTACTGCATCGGTTCGGCACCAAAGGACTCTTCAATGATCTCGCCCTTGGCATCGCGCAGGCGATAATGCAGGGTCACTACGGTATTGGTGTCGATGTTCATCCGACTACTCCAGTTGGGGCAAAGAGTCGCATCTTAAGGGATGCAATCGTCTGAGGCTATGATCCCGGTATCAAATTACGCGTCGCAGTCGGGATCCCTTGCGATAGGGGTAGAAATCGGGAATGCGGTGCTGCGCGATATCCTGTTGCAGTCCCTGCCAATACTCGGCGGTCAGTAGGTTGCTGTGGTGGCGCATGAAGGCCTGTTTGATCTCCTTTTTGACCAGCAGGAAGCGACCAAACTCCTCGGGAAAGATATCCATCGGCGCCACCGAATACCAAGGCTCGGCGGCCCACTCATCCTCCGGATAGCGTGGCTTGGGGATGGTGCGGAAGTTGCACTCGGTCATGTAGCTGATCTCATCGTAGTCGTAGAACACCACGCGGCCGTGGCGGGTCACGCCGAAGTTCTTAAACAGCATGTCGCCGGGGAAGATATTGGAGCTGGCCAGCTGTTTGATCGCCAAGCCGTACTCAAACACGGCATGGCTGAGTTGGGCCGGTGTGGCTTGATCCAGATAGAGGTTGAGCGGGGTCATATGGCGCTCGACGTAGAGATGGCGGATCACCACCTCGGTCTCGGTCAGCTCGACCTCGTCAGCGGCCACCTGCAGTAACTCTTCCAACAGCTCGGGATCGAAGCGGTCGCGGGGCAGGACAAAGTTGCTGTACTCCTGGGTATCGGCCATGCGTCCGACCCGATCGTGTTGTTTGACCAGCTCATACTTGGCTTTGACCTGGGCCTTGTTGCTGTCTTTGGGCGGGGTGAATTTGTCTTTGATGATCTTAAACACCACCCGCAGTGAGGGCAGGGTAAAGACGGCCATCACCATGCCTTTGATCCCCGGGGCGACGACAAATTGATCGTCGCTGTGCGCCAGGTGATGCAGGAAGTGGCGATAGAATTCGGTCTTGCCGTGTTTTTGGAAGCCGATGGCGGTGTAGAGCTCGGCCCAGCCCTTATTGGGCATCAGTTGCTTCAGGTAACGGGTCAGTACCGCCGGTCGGTCACAATTGACCATAAAGTAGGAGCGGGTGAAGCTGAATACGATCGACAGCTCATCGGGATCGGTCAGCAGGGCGTCGATGTAGAGCCCTTGCGGGCTGTGGCGGATCGGCAGCATCAGCGGCAGGCTGTGCTCCGGGCCGGTCAGTCGGCCCACCAAATAGGCCCCTTTATTGCGGTAGAACACGCTGTTGAGCAGCTCGATATGGGTCAGCCCGAGCCGTTGGCAATCGGGCTCGAGCCGTTGCCAGAGCAGCGCGATGTCGCGTTCGAGATCGTCAAAGGCCGGGCTAAAGCGTTTGGCCTGCACCAAAGTCAGGATCGCCTCTGGTGGCGATGGCGCCAACGGCAGGCTCTGGCTGATGCTGGCGCCATCGAATTCAGGCCGGGGCGGCGCGTCGCTGTGCAGATAGAGGTGTTGGTTGTCCAGGCCGCGATGCTGAAACAGGCGGGAAAAGACGGAGTTAAAAAAGGTTTCGGCCAGCTCGGCCTGGGGATGCCCCTGCAGCAGGTGGCTGTAGGCGGCTTTGGTGTCACGCCATAGCTGGGTCGAGATCACCGGTTTGTCGAGCTGTTGGATCAGCGTCAGGGTTTGTAGATCGATCTGTTCGCTGTAGAGGGTGATCCGCTCCTTTTGCGCCGCTTGCACCGCCTGCCAGTCGGCGCGGGCGAAGCGATCCTTCGCTGCCAGGGTGATCCGGTTGTACAGCCTCAGGTGCTTGTCGAATCCGGCCAGGATCTTATAGGCCAGTTGGGTCGGGCTACATCCACTCATTACCGCTCCTTGGTTGCCTGTCTGCCCCCTTAAAGCTACTCCGTGAGTGCTTGCTTCTCAAATCAAAAACGCTACCCTTGGCCACCGAAGCGGAGGAGCGTATGGCTGAGCTTATTTTTATTTTGGTTGCCCCGGCCCGGGGCGAGAATGTCGGTGCAGCGGCGCGGGCGATGAATACCATGGGGTTTTCCCAATTGCGGGTGGTGGCGTCCGATGCCCATACCCGTGATGAGGCCAGCTGGGTGGCGCACGGCAGTCAGCAGATCCTGACCGACGCGCAGGCGTATCCGACCCTAGCGGAGGCGGTGGCCGACGTCGATCTGGTGTTGGCCAGCACCGCCCGCAAGCGCGGTGATAAGCGGCGGATGCACACGCCGGCGGAGGCCGCACGCAAGGTGGAGGGGCTCAGCGGCAGCGTCGACAAGGTGGCGCTGGTGTTTGGTTGCGAGGCGTCGGGCTTGTCCAATGCGGATCTGGCCCTGGCGGATCTGCTGACCACCATTCCGTTGGCCAACCCGTATCCGTCGCTCAATCTGGGCCAGGCGATCATGCTGTATGCCTATGAATTCTCTCAGGCCAGCTTACCGTCCGAGCCGGTGGCGGATGGCGCCCAGTTTGCCGCGCTGAAGGGACGCAGTGGCCATTTACTCGACCGCTTGGGTGTGGGCGAAGAGGAGCCACTGCGCCGCTGGTTGGCGGATAGCCTGGGCACCATGGGCCAAAGGGACGTGGCAATGTTGCATTTGCTTATGGGTGACATTGAAAAAGCGATAGCCACCAAGCCCATTCCAAACTAGCCGTTGACAACTATCGGCCAAGCGGCGAAGGTGTATAGCAATTAAACATAAGGAGCACGATGTGCTGTCTTTAAACCAGGGCTTCGGCCGTCAGACCATTATCGGTACCACCGGCACCACCACTACCACAGGTAGGTTGGGGGCGGGCTGACGACACCCTGGAGATAATAAATCCAAAACAAAAAAGCCCGCTCCCACTGAGCGGGCTTTTTTGTTTTAAAGCCGCTTGGAGCGTTCGGGCAAAGGGAGTTAAGCAAATGAAAGTCATGAAATTCGGCGGTTCGTCGCTGGCAGATGTCGATAAGTTAAAACACGTGGTTTCCTTGGTCACCGCGGAATCCGTCCAGTTCCCTGTGATGCTGGTGGTGTCGGCGCCCGGCGGCGTCACCAACGCGCTCGAAGCGATGGCCCTGGCGGCCAAAGCGGGTCGATCGCCGCAGCTGGATGCGCTGGATCGGCGCATGACCGAGCTGGAGCAGACCGTGGGCCAGTGTCTGGATCCCAGCGCGCAGGCGCAGCTGGCGGCACGCTTTGCTGATGAGCGGGCGCAGCTGCTGAAGCTGGTGCACGGCGTTACCTTGTTGCAACGCTGCCCGGATGAGGTGATGGCGCAGATCCTGGTGACCGGCGAGCGCTTGTCGGTGGCCGCGCTCGAGCTGCTGTTTGGTCGTAAGGAGGTGAGCGTCGGTGTGCTGGATCCGCGCGAGTACTTCGTTGCGGATGGCGCGGTTTTGGAGGCCGAGGTGGCGGTGGAAGACAGCCGCGCCAAGCTGGCCTCGCTGGCGCTGGGCGCGCACCGGATCTGGATCATGCCCGGCTTTACTGCGCGCAATCGCGCCGGTGAGGTGGTGACTCTGGGGCGCAACGGCTCCGACTACTCTGCCGCGGTGCTGGCCGCCTGTCTGCACGCGGACAGCTGCGAGATCTGGACCGATGTGGATGGGGTCTACAACGTCGATCCTCGCCTGATCCAGGACGCTCACCTGCTGCCCGCGCTGAGCTATGAAGAGGCGATGGAGCTGTCCTACTTTGGCGCCAAGGTGTTGCATCCACGCACCATCGCGCCGATCGCGCAGCATCAGATCGCCTGTCGGATCCGCAACACCCTGAACCCTTCGGCGCCGGGCACCCTGATCCACGCCCGTACCAGCCCCTCCAAGTCTTTGGTTAAAGCGGTCAGCAACCTGGACGACCACTGGATGATCAGTGTCTCCGGCCCTGGCATGAAGGGCATGGTTGGCATGGCGGGGCGGGTGTTTAACACCATGGCGGCCAAGGGGCTGTCGATCTCGTTGATCACCCAAAGCTCGTCCGAATACTCCATCTGCTTCTGTCTGCCGGCTCAGGATGGTCCGGCCGCCAAAGCGGCGCTGGAAGAGACCTTCGAGCTGGAGCTGAAGCAATCGCTGCTGGAGCCGATCGGGATCCAGAAGGGTCTGGCGATCATGACCCTGATCGGCGACGGCATGCGCACCAAGAAAGGGGTTGCCGCCCGTTTCTTCCGCTCTCTGGCCCAGGCCGGGGCGTCGATCGTCGCCATTGCCCAGGGCAGCTCCGAGCGGGCGATCTCTGCGGTGATCGAGCAGGACGCGGCGCCCAGCGCGCTGCGCCTGTGTCATCAGAACTTCTTCGATACCCGTCACTACATCGATGTGGTGCTGATCGGCGCGGGCAATGTCGGCGCCGAGCTGGTTCGCCAGATCCAAAGCCAGCAGCAGGCACTGTCCAAGCAAAACATCGCCATCCGTCTGTGCGGCGTGGCCAACTCGCGCAAGATGCGGCTCAGCGCCCATGGCTTGGCGCTCGACAGCTGGCGCGACGATCTGCTCAGTGACGGCCAACCGTTGGATATGCCGGCGCTGCTGGCGTTTGCCCACAAGCACAGCCTGGTCAACCCGGTCTTGGTGGATTGCACCGCTGAGCAGAGCGTGGCGGCGATCTACGCCGACGCCCTCAAGGCCGGCTGGCATATCGCCACCCCGAACAAGAAGGCCAATACCGATTCGATGGCGGTCTACCGTGAGCTGCGTGAGTTGGCGCAAGAGAACAAGCGCCAATTCCTGTATGAGGCCAATGTCGGTGCCGGTCTGCCGGTGATCGACAACCTGCAGGGGCTGCTGCGCGCCGGGGATGAGCTGCATCAGTTCTCCGGCATTCTGTCCGGCTCTCTGTCCTACATCTTTGGCGAGCTCGAAGAGGGCGTGCCACTGTCTGAGGTGACCCTAAAGGCGAAGGAGATGGGCTTTACCGAGCCGGATCCGCGCGACGATCTGTCCGGCATGGATGTGGCCCGTAAGGTGCTGATCCTGGCGCGCGAAGCGGGTCTGGAGCTGGAGCTGGATGACGTCCAGGTGGAAAGCGTGCTGCCTGAGGACTTCGACGCCAGTGGCGATGTGGCCAGCTTCCTGGCCAACCTGCCCAAGGCGGATGCCGCCATTGCCCAGCGGATCGCCGCCGCCCAAGCGGAGCAAAAGGTGCTGCGCTATGTCGGCGTGATCGACGCCGATGGCGGTTGCCAGGTGAAGATCGAAGCGGTCGGCCGGGATCATCCGCTCTACAGCATCAAAGGCGGCGAGAATGCATTGGCCTTCTACAGCCGCTACTACCAGCCGCTGCCGTTCGTGCTGCGCGGCTACGGTGCCGGTGCGGCAGTGACTGCCGCCGGGGTGTTTGCCGATGTGCTGCGCACCCAGAGCTGGCAAAAGGAGGCTTGAGATGGCGAAACAATATGAGGCGGTGACCGTGTACGCGCCCGCATCGATGGGCAACGTCAGTGTCGGCTTTGATCTGCTGGGCGCGGCCTTGGCGCCGGTGGATGGCAGTCTGCTGGGCGATCGGGTCAGCGTTGCGCCGGGCGAGCAGGGATTGTCGCTGCACTGCTGCGGCCCCTATGTGGACGTCCTGCCGGCCAAGCTCGAAGACAACATCGTGCTGCGCTGCGCCGAGGTGTTCATCGAAAAGCTGGGGCTGGAGGTGCCGGGCCTGAAGCTGGTATTAGAGAAAAACCTGCCGATCGGCAGCGGGCTGGGCAGCAGTGCCAGCTCAGTGGTGGCGGCGCTGGGCGCACTGAACGCCTACTTTGGCGAGCCGATGTCGCAGGACGATCTGCTGCTGCTGATGGGCGAGCTGGAGGGGATGATCTCCGGCTCGGTGCACTACGACAACGTGGCACCCAGCTATCTGGGGGGCATGCAGCTGATGCTGGCCCAGCGGGCGCAGCCTCTGCCCAGTTTCGATAACTGGTACTGGGTGGTGGCCTATCCGGGGATCACCCTGTCCACCGCTAAGATGCGCGCATTGATGCCGCAGCAGGTGGACTTGAGCATCGCCCTGACGTTCGGCCAGCAACTGGCCACCTTTATCGACGCCAGCCATCGTCAGGACGAAGCCGGCGCGCTGGCGGTGCTCAAGGATGTAGTGGCGGAGCCTTATCGGGCACCGCACATTCCGGGCTATCTGGCGGCCCGTCAGCACCTGCAGGCGCTGGGGTGTGCGGCGGTGGGGATCTCCGGCTCCGGCCCAACCCTGTTTGCTGTGGCGCGGACGCGGGACGAGGCCGACGCGGCCGCCGCCTATCTGCAAGATCATTATCTGCTCAACGAGCGGGGGCTGGTGCGCGTGTGCCGACTGGCCCAAAACGGCATTGAAGTATCAAAAGGGGAAGTATGATGGAATTGGTAAACCTGAAGATCGCGTCGGAGCGCGTCAGCTTTGGTGAAGCGGTGCAGCGCGGTTTGGGTCAGGAGCAGGGCTTGTTCTTCCCGGAGGCGATCCCGCAGTTGCCGCTGGACGAGGCGTTCTGGCAGCTGGACTTTGTCGGCCGCGCCGAGCGGGTGCTGGGTGCCTGGCTGGCGGATGAGCTGGGCCAGGACAACGTCAGCGCCTTGGTGCGCGACGCGTTTCACTTTGCCGCGCCGCTGGTCAAGGCCAACGAGCGCCAATACTGTCTGGAGCTGTTCCACGGCCCAACTCTGGCGTTTAAGGACTTTGGCGCGCGCTTTTTGGCGCAATGCCTGAGCCTGCTGGCCAAAGACAAGAAGATGACCATCCTGACCGCCACCTCCGGCGACACTGGCGCTGCGGTGGCGGACGCTTTCTATGGCATCGACAACATCAATGTGGTGGTGCTGTACCCGGATGGCGGCATTAGCCAACTGCAGGAGAAGATGTTCTGCACCTTGGGTAACAACATCAAGACCCTGGCGGTGAAGGGCAGCTTCGATGATTGTCAGGCGCTGGTCAAAGCGGCCTTCTCCAACCCAGAGCTCAAAGCCCAGTTTGGCCTGACCTCTGCTAACTCCATCAACATCGCGCGTCTGGTGGCGCAGATCTGCTACTACTTTGAGGCACTGGCGCAACTGCCGGCCGAGCAGCGTGACAACGCCGTGTTTGCCGTGCCGTCAGGCAACTTCGGTAACCTGACTGCCGGCCTGCTGGCCAAGGCGATGGGCGCGCCGATCAAGCGCTTTGTTGCCGCCACCAACAACAACGACACCGTACCGCGCTACTTGCAAAGTGGTGTGTGGGAGCCGCGCGACGTGTTCGCCACCCTGTCCAACGCCATGGACGTAACCAGCCCCAACAACTGGCCTCGCGTCGAAGCGCTGTGCGAGCAGCAAGGCTGGCCGCTGGCCGATATTGGCGCGGAGAAGGTGGATGAGGCGCAGACCCAGGCGCGGATGAAAGCGATGCACGCCGAAGGCTACCTGTCTGAGCCCCACGCTGCGGTGGCCAGCGAAGCGCTGGTGCGTCAGCTGCAGGACGGCGAAGTGGGTGTGTTCTTAGGGACCGCCCACCCGGCCAAGTTCCAGGGCGCCGTAGAGGAAGTCCTAGAGCTGGACGTGCCGCTGCCACCGGCGCTGGCGGCCGTAGTGGATAAGCCGATTTTGAGTGAAAAGCTGGATGCCAACTACGAGGCGCTGGCCGCCTACCTGCAGCGGGCTTTGTAAGCGTTCACTTCGTGTTGAAAAGGGGAGCCCAGCGGGGCTCCCTTTTTGTTTTGTGCTGGCCACACGGGCTTGGGGTTTTGTGTGCGGCTGGCGCCGGGCTGAGTTTTGTGCTCGCCACACGGGCTGAGTTTTGTGCTCGCCACACGGGCTGAGTTTTGTGTGCGGCTGCGCCGTGCTGGTTCCGGAGTAGCACTCCAGTCCTCTTGTCGCGCTGGCGACGGCAGGCCATGGGGCTTCGCCCCCTAGCAACCCCCTTTGCCTCCCTTCGTCGCTGCGCTCCTCGAAGTCGGCAGAGCAAAGCGGCGGGGCATTAGGCTTTGGCGTGCCAGCCCCGCGCCGCTGCCCGCCGTCAGTCGACACGCTTGGAGTCGTCATTTTCCCAGAGCAAAAGCGGCCAGCCGCTTTCGAAAATGACTCCGCCAAGCTCCCGGTCGACCGACTCTGGTTGCGGCTCGGGGCTGGGGTAAATATGGGGGAATGATAGAGCGGAAGTTGCTGTCAAAGTTTCAATAACCTTGGCTTCACAGCTTACCTCTGTCTACCTCAGGCTGGTTATTAAGTTGTGTTGAATTGGGCTTAATGTAGAAATTGGTCATTCAAGTTAAGGGTGCGGCATGCACACTTGGTTAAGTGTGCCACTTATGTGGCGTTGATGTCATAGGCGTTGCTTTTGGAAATGTTTTTACTCTAAAAAATGTAGCCAATATACCTTTGTGAAAGGTAAGCTGTCTAAAAGAGTGAAAAACAGTGTTAAGTGAATGGACTATCAAGAAGTAGACGTCTCTAATTATAAGGGGACAATCATGGAACCATTAGGTACCAAGTCTAAGTACTGGTGCCAGGATGAGGATGGTAACGATTTTTTGTTCAAATCAATTGAAACTTATAATAAGGCTGGAGAACTTATCTCTAGAGGTGGTGAAGATTGGGCTGAAAAAATCTCATGTGAATTGGCTAAGTCACTATCTATCCCATGTGCTGATTATGAGCTGGCGTTTGACTCTAGGTCCAGAGGGGTTATTACGAGGAATTTTTTGACCGATGATAATACGTACTTGATTAGCGGCAATGAAATTCTTAAGAATTATAGTGCAAAGGCTAGCGTTAGCGCCACAGCAGGTGAGAAACAAGATATTTTTCAAGTGTTCCAAGTGATGAGGCGCTTTATTATAAACAAACCTGTTGGCTTCAATAGTTTAACCGGGGTTAAGTCTGCTGCAGACTTCTTTACTGGGTACTTGATGCTCTTATTTCAAATCAAGATCGGCATAGTGAAAATTGGGGATTGATTATCACGCGAAATGGTTCTTATCATTTGGCTCCAAGTTTTGATCATGCCGCAAGTTTGGGAAGAAATGAGTCTGTAGAAGTAAAAACGAAAAGACTAAATAACTGTTCCGAAATGTAGATCACTGAGTTCTCAGATTTGGAGGGAACTCGGCTTCCAAAGTGCGATCTGATCAATCGCCAAACCAACCAGGCCGACAAGGAAGCCGAGCCCAATGATGCT
>NZ_BAABJZ010000018.1:0-45670 GCF_039543565.1 Ferrimonas pelagia
ACCCGAGCCATCGCTGCCAAAGTCGCTGTTGTCCAGCAGATTGGCCACGACCGTCGCCTCGCCTTCCACCACGCTGGCTGCGACGTCATCCGCCTCCGGCTGAGCATCGGCCACCGCGATGTTGAGCGCGGCACTGACCGCACTGCCGTCGGTGTCTTCTGCGGACAGGATGATCGGCAGCGCTAAGCTGTCGCTGCCTGGCGCATGGTCCAGCGGTGCCAGTGGCGTGATCGTCACTTGGATCTGACCGTCGCCATTGCCGTCGATGTTGACGTTTTCAATGGAGACTTGCAGTACCGGATCGCCGTTCTCATCCAATATGGTCAGCAAGGTTCCGTTGCCAGTCACCTGCAGGTTATCAAAGTCGAGCGGCACCCCGTCCGAGCTCAGCCCCAGCGCTGCCAAGGCATCGGCGGTGGCTTGCAGATCAAAGCCGACGCTGTCCGGATCCAGTGGATCTGAGCCGCGCTCGATGGTGACGGTCTGGCTGTCGTCACTGCCGTCGTCGCTGATATTGAAGTCGGTCACGGCGGCGATCGGTGCCGCGCCATCGGCCAGGGTGAGGGTCAACGTCGCATCGTCGCCATCAAAGTCGCTGTCCTCCAGCACAAACGGGATCTCAATAACGAGATCGCCACCGCTGTGATCCAAGCCATCCACCGCCACAAAGGTGTAGCTGCCATCCGGCAGCACGTATAAGGTGCCTTCATCCACCGTGATGGCGTAGTAGCCGTCAAACGCCCCGCCCACCTCGGCGGTCAGGCTCGACAGCTCGATGCCGTTCACTTCGGTGATCTGCCCTGCGCCATCCGCGCCGTAATCCGCGTCCGGCGCGGCGCTGTCGGGATGATCGTTGAGGTTGCCGGAGATCTGACTACCTCCCTTAGCTTCAACCAACACCCCTATGATGTCAGCCGCAGTCGGGCGATCATCTGCAACAAACACATTGAGCACAGAGATCGTTTCATCGCCATCTCTATCTGTGATCAGAAACTCGATCGGAATAACAAGCCCGTTGGAGCCCTCTTCATGGTCAAGAGGGGCCAATTGAGTCACTTCCACTTTTAGTTGAACCGATCCGTCATTACCGACGATTGCCTCACCAAGTTGGATAGCAAATACGGGGTTACCATCAGTGTCAAAAATCGTCAGCTTCCCATCCACTACTGACAGCCTGGCTGTATCCAGAGCTCGTCCCGATGACGTCAATTGAAGTAACTGCAAGCTCCGAGCGATCGACGCAAGATCTAAGTGCAATGACTCGACGGAAAGAGAATCCGACCCTTTGTCGAAGGAGACCGTTTGTATGCTTGTCATACCGACATCGGAAACAGCAACATCCGCTATCGCACCGGTAGGATCGGCACCATCAAGCAAAGCCCAACTCAAAGTAGTCTGTGAAAATGCACCGTTCGTATCAGCAAAAAGTACCGAGATATCGGCAAAGGAGATGCTATCTGACGTGCTGTGATCAAACTCATCGATCGCAACAAAAATAAAGTCACCGTTGGCATTTAGATATAATTGACCTTCAGCCAAGTCAATCCGATAAAAGCCCTCATAATCGCCAGATATGGTAAGTGGATAACTAGATAAAGGTTGTCCGTTAACTGAGTCTAGAAACTCCAGTCGGTTATCTAATGCACCCGTTAGCTCCAGTAGATTCCCACTATTTGTCTGCCCTTCGACAACGGTAAAGTCGAGAGGTGTCAAATCGATAACCCGGGTTGAGTCCGCCTCCTGTGTTTCAAGCCGTTCTATTACCGGAGCCTTTGGCTGATAGAGCGTGTCATAACCAGCCTCCGCCAAAGTCGCCTTGGCCGTTCTAAGCACCCACGCGCCATCCGAGTGCTCACCACCCTGCGAGAGTTCCGCCGGAGGTGCGATAACATCTGAAGGGTCACCATCCATTTCGATAAGAGCAATAATATCATCGGGCGCTAACACCTTTGATTGTATAACCAACGAATCTGGCCGTTCCGACGAGACGACTTTGCAGTACTGACATGCTTCGAGCGTCAATGGCTCTTCCGCAGTGCCCAAATTGACCAAAGCCCCCTGACCAAGAATGACCTCAGTACCCTCCACCAAGACCATCCCTTCGACGAGCGGATAAAGAGTCTGATCAGCTCCCACATACAGAGCTTGCCCGTTCACGCTGGTAACAATAAGTGTCTTTTCCATGTGACTTCTCTTTAGGATCCATCTATTCAATAACTTAAAGGTAGCAACTACCTTTTAGTTAGCACGTTGAGACTTAAAAATTTATCCAAAGATTAGATGCTTCCGATGATCACAAAGAACAATTTATTCAGCAAACACGAGTCGAACCAAGTAATGTAAAGGCAAGACCCTTAAACAGTTGGATCGACACAATGCTTCTGTCCCCTCTGATGACGTTATGCATGGTTGGTTTGCTGTCTTTGGTATGCCAATGGGCAGCATTTAGGATGAAGTTGCCGGCGATCCTACCACTGCTACTCACCGGTCTAATATTGGGTCCTGCAACAGGGGCGCTCGACCTTGAGCAATTGTTGGGTGATCTGCTGTTTCCTATCGTATCACTGGCCGTAGCGGTGATCCTGTTTGAGGGCAGCCTTACGCTTAGGTTCAGCGATCTCCAAGATCAATCGGCAATGGTCCGCAACCTGGTCGGCCCCGGTGCCTTGATCACCTTTAGCCTCGCGGCCGTATCCGCCTGGTGGTTGATGGCCCTACCGGCCGGGATCGCCGCGCTGCTCGGTGCCTTAGTGGTTGTCACCGGTCCGACCGTCATCGGCCCGCTACTGCGCAGCATTCGTGCCACCCCCAAGATCGCCACCATACTGCATTGGGAGGGGATCTTGATCGATCCCATTGGTGCCTTGCTCGCCGTGCTGGTGTTTGAGTATCTGGTGGTCAGTCAGACCGAAGCCTGGCAGGTGTTTGCTCTAACCGTCGCAACCGGCCTGATGATCGGCGCCCTCTCCGGCGTGCTGATGGCGCAGATGCTAAAACGACGCCTGTTGCCGCGTTACCTGGAAACCGTCGGCACCCTACTGCTCATGCTGACGGCGTTTGGGATCAGCAATGAACTAATGCATGAGTCTGGCTTGTTGACCGTGACCGTGATGGGGATATGGCTGGCCAACACGCGCGATCTGGATCTCGAGCCGATCATTGAGTTCAAAGAAACCTTATCGATCCTACTGATCTCCGCTCTGTTTATTCTACTTGCGGCCCGACTGACCCCCGCCGATATCCGCTTACTCGACTGGCGTGCCGGGCTTTGGCTGGCTGGCTTACTGCTGGTAGCACGTCCCATTGCGGTTTGGTTGAGCGCGCTGGGCACCGACGTTACTCTCAAAGAGCGCTTACTCATCGGTTGGATCGCCCCGCGCGGGATCGTTGCCGCCGCCGTATCCGCCCTGTTCGCGCTGAAGTTGGAGCAAAGTGGGATCGCCGGCTCAGAGCCCTTGGTCGCGCTGGTCTTTATGGTGATCGTCGCGACCGTCATCTTACAAAGCGTTTTTACCGGTACCCTGGTCAAATGGTTGGGACTGCAGGCGCCGGATCGCAATGGCTATCTGATCTTTGGCGCTAACCCTTTCGCCACCGCCGTTGCCGAAGCGCTGCACAAGATGGAGGTGCCGATCTTGCTGTCCGACACCAACTGGGACAACCTCAGCAATGCCCGTATGCGTGGTTTGCCGGTGTACTATGGCAACCCCGTATCGGAGCATGCCGATAATGCCATGGATCTCTCGCTGCTGCGGCGGGTGCTGATCCTCTCCCCCTATCGCCAGCTCAATACCGAAGTGGCCTACCACTATCAAGATCTGTTTGGCGAAGACAAAGTGTATCGACTCGCGGAAAATGGCCGCGAAAAAAGCAAACGCAAGATCAGCCGGGATCGCCACCAGAAACTGTTTGGTGACGATGTGCGCTATGCCACGCTGCTTGGCACTGTGCGAGAAGGCGGGCAGATCCGCTCCACTCGGCTCACCGAGAGCTATGGCTGGGTGGATTATCAACTGGAGAACCCCAAAGCCATCATGCTGTTTGCCCGCAATGACAAGGGCAAGTTGCGCACCTTCACCGCCCAATCGCCGTTCGAGCCCAAAGCCGACTGGGAGATCCTCGCGCTCCACCCCGCCGGGGTAGGACTCGGCGAGGCGCCGTGAGGCGATCGCGCTAAAACCCCAAGCGGGGGCCACTCAGGCCCCCGCTTTAGCGTGCTGTACTACACCGGATTCGGTGTATCCACAAAACTCACGTCCAGTTCGTGTTCGGCGGCCAGATACTCGCCAAGCGCCTGGATCCCGCCCCGCTCGGTGGCGTGATGGCCACACGCAAAATAGTCGATCCCCTGCTCCACGGCACTGTGATAGGTGCGCTCCGACACCTCGCCGGAAAGGAATGCGTCGATCCCCGCCGCCGCCGCCTCATCAATAAAGTCTTGAGCGCCGCCAGTACACCACGCCAAGGTACGGATAGGCCGCTGGTGCCCAGGGATATGCAGCGGATCACGAGCCAATTTCGCACTGATCAACTGCGCCAGCTCGACGCCGGTCATGGGCTGCGCCAACTCGCCTCGCAGCACGAGGCAGGTCTCGTTTCCGGCCTCCAGGGGACGAACATTCTCCACCCCAAGCAACTGCGCCAACTGCACGTTATTCCCTAGGCCAGGATGGATGTCTAACGGCAGATGGTAGCCGATCAGATTGATATCATTCATCAGTAAGGCCTTTAATCGACGATGCTTCATCCCAGTGATCACCGCAGGCTCACTCTTCCAAAAGTAGCCATGGTGCACCAACAAGGTATCCGCGCCGGCTTGAACGGCAGCATCCACCGCATGTTGATCCGCCGTCACCGCCGTCACGATCTTTTGGATCGTTTGACGCCCCTCGACTTGCAACCCGTTCGGGGCGTAATCCTTCACCAACCATGGCTTCAACAGTCCATCCAGGATCTGGAGCAACTCTTCTCTTTGCATTTCACATCCTATCTCTAAAACAGCTCGTTACCGGTGCGCCGACCGGAAAAGTGCGCTTCCACATTATTCAGTGTGGTCTGGGCGATCTCCGTCAAAGCCTCTCGAGTAAAGTAGCCCTGATGCCCGGTCACCAAAACATTGTGATAACTCAGCAGCAGGCCAAATACATCGTCGTGCATCACTCTATCCGATAAGTCACGGAAAAACAGTTCGCCTTCTAACTCATAGACATCCAGACCTAAATAACCGATCTTACCTTGTTTCATGCCATCGAGTGCATCCTGCGCATTAAGCAATGCTCCCCTTGAGGTGTTGATCAACATTACCCCATCTTTCATCTGAGCAATGCTGGTTTTATCAATCAAGTGATAGGTCGATTCCATCAATGGGCAGTGCAAAGAGATGATATCGCAGGTGCGAAACAGGGTATCCAGTGGCACATAGTCCGCCAGGGCGGCCGCTTCATCATTGGGATAGGGATCATGGCACAACAGGGTTGAGCCAAACCCCCTAAGTGCCCGTAATGCTGCCAATCCGATCTTACCGGTTCCGATCACCCCGATCGTGGCCTGCTGCATGTTAAACCCCATCAAACCGTCCAGATCAAAATTGTGCTCCTTGACGCGGTTATAGGCCTTGTTGATCTTGCGGTTGAGCGCCAACATCATCGCCACCGCATGTTCAGCCACCGACTCCGGAGAATAACTGGGCACCCGCGAGACTTGTACCCCAAGCCGTTGCGCCGCCGCCAGATCAACATTATTGAACCCCGCGCAGCGCAGCACGATCAGGCTGATCCCCATATCCACCAGACACTGCAGTACCGACTCGTCGACGATATCATTCACAAAACAGGAAACGGCATCGTAACCCTCAACCAGCTTGACTGACTCGCGTTTCAATCGGGTCTCAAAGTAGTCCAGCTGCATCCGAGTTGGAGTATTGGCCCGATCCAGGAACGCTTTATCATAAGGTTTGGTGGAAAATACCGCGATCTTCTTCATAGTTTCCCTCCCGTTTTGGCTCCACCCGTGATGGTGCCGCTACGTGATCGGTACAATTGATGATGGATCCTAACCTTAGGCCGACTTTACTTACCCAACCACGTCAAAAGACCGTCGACTAATTCCACAAATGTCCAGCAAAGAACGTCCGCACTATGATCCTGTCCACGCGCTCCGCCGATCGGTTGAATATGCACCGCCTAAAGTTGAACCCAATCGAGCGAACACGTATTATTGCGCGCTGATATTTCAAGCAATCACAGTCGATCCCATGTCAAAACTGAACAAGGAAGAGGTGATCGCGCAGTTCACTGCCGCGTACCTCGCCAAAAACGGCCAAGAGCCGACAATCGAGCAAAAGGGCAGCTGGTTCAAAGTCGACGGCGGCAAATCCGTTCGTCTGGGTGATCTGGCCGAAATGGCCGCAGAGTTGGCTGGTGAAGCCCCTGCAGCCCCAGCCGCACCAGCCCCAAAAGCTGAGAAAAAAGCTGCGCCAAAGGCCAAACCTGCTGCCACCGCAAAAACCGTGGTAAAATCCAGCAAGGGCGGCAAAACAGCGAAACAGCTGTGGGCAGAAAAACTGGGTAAGGGCAACAAGCTCCCCCGCGGCCTATAAGCCAAGATCGCCGACCTTCTGGGTCGGCTTTTTTATGCCCGAAACAGACGCGTATCCACTCCAGCACCCCATCCTGCGTGATCTTCAATGGTTGCTCAGCTCACCTTGTCTACTACGTCCAACCGATCAGATCGCCAGCACCGCCTTTCTCCAGCAATTTGCCGCACCACTGCTGCCCCGTCTGCCTCTGCTCGAACGGCGGCTGGATGAACTGCTGCCATTCCTCAATCGCCAAGGCCGCTTAGGCCACTACTACGAACGACTTTGGCTGCTGGCGCTTAAGCTCCACCCCGACTATCAAGTGCTCGCGCATGATCTGCACATCAAAGCGGGCAGACGAACACTCGGCGCATTGGATCTGCTGATCGAACACCTCCCAAGTCAGCAGATAGAGCATTGGGAGCTGGCGATCAAATTCTATCTCGGTGAAGGTGAGACCCAAGCGCTCAACAACTGGATCGGCCCGGGTAGAAAGGACCGACTGGCCAATAAATTGGATCGCCTAACCCAGCACCAACTGCCATTAGCGTTCTCCTCGGCCTGTCAACAAAGACTCCAACAGCAACAATGGCGCATAGACCAGCAGCGGATCGTGGTTCAGGGTCGTCTCTATCACCCCGACGGCTCCCCCACCCTGCCAACACAGATCGCCCCAGACGCACTGCAGGGTCGATGGTACCCTCACTCACAACTGCCCAACCGACGATGGCTCAGCCTATCCCGATACGACTGGCTCGCCGCTCGTCCTGTCGGCGTCCTGCCCCAGTTCCAACCCACAGCAGCACTAAGTTGGCCGCGCCACTTGTTGGATCCAGGCAGCCAGGAACGCATCTTCGTCGTCCCCGATAATTGGTCGCAGGCGCACAGCTTCAACGCTGATACTCAACCAGAATGAGCGTCACGGCAGCACTATCCGCTCCGTGTTGAGCACCAAATGACGATAACGGCGTCTGCCCCCACTCCAACACGTGAAGATCGCGCTTGCCCCATGTCCGTCAAATCAAAGGCTCACCCGCAGGGCCTGCAACTCTCAGCCCGCTCCCCATCACGGAAAGATCTGCTCAGCGCCTGTCATCGGTTGTACCACTCACACTCAATGTTTCGCCATTGGCTGGTTGGAATGGACTGTAAGCAAGCAAGGCAATCTAACGAAACGCGATTGGCTCTAAAGCGAAATGCCCTAACGCGAAATGCCCTAATGCGAAGTGGAGTCCATTGTCGCCAGAATTGGAAGCGACTCGGCGGCACGGGCTCGTTGTTGTGATTGTTTAAAGGGGCTGTAGCTGAGTTAGCTTGGTCGAAATGTTTCGCCTGGTATCTCAACCTTTAGCATCGATTCGGGCTCCTAAGGCGGCAAGCTAAGGGGGGATCCCTTCTGCTATCCCTCGCTGATGCCGCGTTCAAGAAGGATGCCGCTGTGCTTGCCGCGACACACCAACGCTCGGCGGCCTAAAACGCGTTAACCCCGAACTTGGATATCGGGCTTCAACAGTGACTGAAGACACACTCTTTAACAGCGGTGCACGGTTCTTGCGCAGCAACGCCGCGTACCTGAACCACTGAGGGCTTCTGAGCTGGGTAAAAGCCAGATGTGGTCGGTTTTATTGCCATCATTCACTGAACCGCAGATACGAAAAAGGGGAACCCAAACGGGCTCCCCTTTTCAACTGGTTAACTTAAGTCAGACTTAGGCTTCCAGAGCTGATTTCGCTTTTTCTACCAGAGCAGCAAATACTACTTTGTCGAATACAGCGATGTCAGCCAAGATCTTACGATCGATCTCAACAGAAGCTTTCTTCAGACCGTTGATAAAACGGCTGTAAGACATGCCATTCTGACGAGCAGCAGCGTTGATACGGGCGATCCACAGCTGACGGAACACGCGCTTTTTCTGGCGACGGTCACGGTAAGCGTATTGACCAGCCTTGGTAACGGCTTGGAATGCTACACGATAGATGCGGCTGCGGGCACCGTAGTAACCTTTAGCTTGCTTGAGAACTTTCTTGTGACGAGCGCGAGCAGTCACACCACGTTTTACACGGGCCATATTTTAACTCCTAACCAGTTTATTAAGCGTACGGCAGCATGCGCTGCACGGAAGCTACGTCTACTTTAGCAACCATCTCACCCTTACGGAGTTGACGCTTACGCTTAGTGGACTTTTTGGTCAGGATGTGGCGCAGGTGTGATTGCTTGCGCTTGAAGCCGCCAGAGGCGGTCTTCTTGAAGCGCTTTGCAGCGCCTTTATTGGATTTCATCTTCGGCATGGAAGAAACTCCGCATTGTTAAGTTAATGAACTGCAAGGCGAACAAAAACAGCCGAGGCATGCCCCGGCTGGCTTGCTACTTGTATGCCTTACTGTTTCTTTTTCGGTGCGAGGACCATAATGGCCTGGCGACCTTCCATTTTCGGGAAGGCTTCCACTACGGCCAGCTCTTCTACATCGGCTTTAATCCGATTCAGAAGGTCAAAGCCCAGTGATTGGTGCGCCATTTCGCGACCACGGAAACGCAGTGTTACTTTCACTTTGTCACCGTTTTCCAAGAAGCCACTCAGGTTGCGTAGTTTTACCTGATAGTCGCCTACGTCAGTCCCAGGACGGAATTTAACTTCCTTAACCTGGATCTGTTTGGTTTTCTTGCGCTGCTCGTTGGCAGCCTTGCTCTTTTCGTACAAGAACTTTCCGTAGTCCATGATCCGGCAAACCGGTGGCTCGGCGTTTGGACTGATCTCAACCAGATCCATGTCTGCGCCAGCAGCCATTTTCAATGCCACATCCAGAGTCTGGATACCAGCCTGTTCGCCAGCGGCGTTAATCAGTCGCACTTCACGAGCACGAATTTCGCCGTTGATACGGTTGCGGTCCTTGTTCACAGGACCCTGCTTTCTTCCGCCTTTAATCGCTTATTCCTCCAGCATATTAAGACTACGGCTATTGATCTCTGCGGCGATGGAATCGGCGAATTGCGCGATACTCATCTTGCCCAGGTCAACACCATTTCTTGTACGAATTGCGATCTCCCCATTTTCCATCTCTTGATCACCACAGACCAACAGATAAGGGACTCGCTTCAAAGTATGTTCGCGGATTTTAAAGCCAATCTTCTCGTTTCTCAAGTCCGCTTTTGCACGAATTCCACGGTCATTGAGTTCTTCGACGACTTTTTGTACGTAATCTGCTTGGTTATCAGTGATATTCATCACCTGAACCTGAGTTGGCGCCAGCCAAGTCGGCAACTTACCAGCAAACTCTTCGATCAGAATACCGATAAAACGCTCAAGTGAGCCAAGGATAGCACGGTGGATCATCACCGGCACCTTGCGTGTGTTGTCTTCCGCGACGTAGCTCACATCCAAACGCTCTGGTTGTGGCATCGAGAAATCCAATTGAATGGTGCCACACTGCCAGGCGCGATCCAGACAGTCATGCAAAGTGAACTCGATCTTAGGGCCATAGAAGGCACCCTCGCCCGGTTGCAGCTCGTAGGACAAACCGTTGGCTTCGAGGGATTCGATCAAAGCCTGCTCTGACTTATCCCAGATCTCGTCGGAACCAATGCGCTGCTCAGGACGGGTGGACAACTTAACGGCCACCTCTTCAAAACCAAAGGTCTTGTACGTGTCGTACACCATCTTGATGCACGAGGTCAGCTCATCGAGGATCTGATCGTCGGTACAGAATACGTGGGCATCATCCTGAGTAAAGGAACGCACACGCATCAAACCGTGCAGAGAGCCAGACGGCTCATTACGGTGCACCAAACCAAACTCGGCCATACGATATGGCAGATCACGGTAAGATTTCAGGCCTTGCTTGAAGATCTGCAGGTGACCTGGGCAGTTCATCGGCTTGAGCGCGTAGGTACGCTTCTCAGACTCTGTCGCGAAGATGTTCTCCGCGTACTTATCCCAGTGACCGGAGCGCTCCCACAAGGATTGATCCATCACCAGTGGCGTACGCACCTCTTCATAGTCGTACTTGCGCAGCTGTTTGCGCATGTAGTTTTCCAGCTCTTGATAGATGGTCCACCCATCATTGTGCCAGAACACCATGCCCGGGGCGTCTTCTTGCCAATGGAACAGATCCAATGCCTTGCCGATCTTACGGTGATCGCGTTTGGCCGCTTCAGCCAGGCGGTTCAGGTGCGCTTTTAGCTGCTTTTTGTCAGCCCAAGCGGTGCCGTAGATCCGCTGCAACATCTTGTTGTCGGAGTTACCACGCCAATAAGCACCCGCGATGCTCATCAGTTTGAAGTGATGACAATGACGCATGTTCGGCACGTGTGGGCCGCGACACATATCAATGTACTCTTCGTGATGGTATAGGCCTGGGCGATCATCTTTGCTGATGTTTTCGTCCAAGATCTCGACCTTGTAGGTCTCACCACGGGCTTCGAAGGTGTCCCGTGCTTCCTGCCAGCTTACGGTCTTTTTGATCACGTCGTAGTTGGTTTTCGCCAGCTCCAACATGCGCTTTTCCAGCGCCGCAACGTCTTCTTCGGTCAGCTTGTGATCCAGATCGATGTCGTAGTAGAAACCTTTATCGATCACCGGGCCAATGGCCATTTTGGCTTCTGGCCACAGCTGCTTGACCGCATGTCCCATCAGGTGGGCACACGAGTGACGGATAAACTCCAGGCCCTCATCATCACGGGTCGTGATGATGGAAACCTCAGCGTCGCTCTCGATCATTTCGCAGGCATCAACCAGTTCACCATTAATGCGACCGGCCAAGCAAGCTTTGGCCAAGCCAGGACCGATGTCCTTAGCCACATCCATCAAGGAAACTGGGTTATCGAATTGACGTTGACTGCCGTCAGGAAGGGTAATTATTGGCATAATAACTCCATCAGTGGTAACCCATACCAAGGGCTACATGAGTGTAATTTTATTAGGAAAGATCCTTTGGATGCTTGGCCTTACTAGAGCTAAGTTCACCGCAAAGGAGGTCAAAGTGTATCGGCTCTTCCGATCCGTCTCAAGTCGACCCGCAGAGAAAGGGCACGATCCGTCGGTTCAATGGCTCAACACAACCCGTATTCTGCTGCCCCAATCACAACGGCCCGTGCTGACACGCCCAGTCCAATGCCGGCTCTGGCGCCCGACAAGCCTGGTTCAGATAGGCACGCCACAGCCGTTCATGTTGGGTTGGACGATAACGTTTCAGGAGGGAAAACAAGACGGCCGCACTGTTCCTATCCGCCTCGCTGCTGCGACCCCAAGGCAAGAAATGCAGTTGAAATGCCGCTAACACTGCGCGCGTTTGGTGATCGAGTTGACCGCTGCTCTCCAGTTGGTAGCCGTAGGCCGCCAGTCCCTGTTGCAGCAAAGTCAATGGCACAGGGACAACGGCAAAGACCTGTTGATAGTGGGCCAGTGTCTCGGCGTCATACCAGGCCCCGATCCCATGTTGATGCAACAAGGCCCAGGGAAAGGCGGAGCCGGGATCGCGTTTGCGCAAGGGGGCAATATCCGCATGAGCAACAATGTCGGTCGATGTGATCTGAGGATGCGCGGCCAATAGTTGCTGCAGCAATCGGATCAGCAACTGGATCTGCGCCGGGTCAAACGGAGGATCATCGCAATGCCAACGGCTCACGCCACCTTCGCTCTGCTGGCTTAACCCATGGACAGGACATTGAGGCCGATAGACCAACTCAATGCCGATGGAGGTATCGTTCAGATTTGACCGTCCCCTCCAGTGACTCTGGCCGGCGTGCCAAGCGCGCTCGGAGTCTGGCACCAACCGATAGATCGACAGCTCGGAGCCAGAGTGACTGGGATCGCCGGTTTGCGGGATCAGATAATGCGCGCTGACCCGACCATCATGGCGAAGCAACCGGGACGACTCGGCGAAGTCTTCCGCCGTATAGTGGATCACAATCGAGCGGATCCGCTGATCGTACTGGCTACTGGGTCGTTCAACCACCGGCAGCGAAGCACTGCACCCCCACAGCAACCACGTTATCAATAGGCTGTTCCAGAGCCCTCCCACCCTATTCCGCACCACCACCTCCTCCGTCACCCAGTATCGCGTCCCTATCCTCAGGTGTACTACCGACTGCACCGGCGTTCCGCCATGGCCTCTGTCTTTACCGCTTAGGTATATCGAGGAGGGAACTGTCTCGGCAATGACTCTGTCACCTCGCAGTAAAGATGTCAGATCAATCAAGCGCAACTTGGTGCTTGGCAACCTCAATACATGTCGTAAGATGAGATGAGCTTAGACAACAAAGGGATCCGGTTATGTGGAATGCGATCAGCCTTCAGATCAGCGATGCGTTGGGCCGCGACTTCAATATTAGCGCTCGGCACAGTGTGACCGGCGGCGATATTCATCAGGCCTATAAGATCGAAGATCATCACTGCGCTTTGTTTGTCAAAACGAACCACAAAGACAAGCTGGATCTGTTTGAAACCGAAGCACATGGCCTTAAATTACTGGCGCAAAGCCCGACATTGGTTGTGCCGGAAGTGATCACCACAGGGAAGAGTGCCGATCACGCCTTTCTGGCGCTGCAATATCTCGAGTTCAGTCCAGGAACCAAAGCTCAATGGTTCCAGCTGGGTGAGGATCTGGCCCGACTCCATCAGGATCATTGCCAGTCCCAATACGGTTTCGATGAAGACAACTTTATCGGCGCGACCGTACAGCCCAACAAATGGAGCAAGAATTGGTCCGAGTTTTTCGCCGAGCAACGGCTGGGCTGGCAGCTCAAGCTGGCCCAAGATAAGGGCCATCAGATCGGCAACATCGCGCTTTGGATCGATCGCTGCGCTGAAGCCCTACGTGGGCATCAACCTGAGCCGTCGCTGCTGCATGGCGATCTCTGGCGTGGCAACATGAGTTTCGTCGAAGGACGAGGCTGCCTGTTCGATCCCGCCTGTTATTACGGCGACAGAGAAACCGATCTGGCCATGACAGAGCTGTTCTCCCCCCTGCCCAGCGATTTTTACAAAGGCTACGATGCTGAATGGCCAATCGACAAAGGCTACCAGCAGCGTAAAGCTATCTACCAGCTATACCATCTACTCAATCATCTCAACCTGTTCGGCGGCAGCTATCTGCAACAGTGCCAGCAACAGCTAAGCGAACTGTTCTGTGACTGAGCCAAACAAGGTCGCGCTCGTGACCGGCAGCGCCAAGCGTCTGGGCGCCGCGATCAATCGAGAGTTGCATCAGCAGGGCATGCGCGTGCTGATCCATTGTCGTCACTCCACCACAGCCGCACACGCGCTGATGACCGAGCTCAACCGAGCACGCCCAGACAGCGCCGCCGTGATCACCGGCTCACTGTCAGAACCAACCCAGATAATCGCCATCGCCGAGCAAGCCATCGCCCATTGGGGCCGTATTGACCTGCTGATCAACAACGCCTCCGCCTTCTATCCCACCCCCATCGGCGAGATCGATGACTCACATTGGCACGAGATCGTCGGCTCCAACATGCAAGGGCCCTTGCTGCTCAGCCAAGCGTTATCCCGCGAGCTGCATCGACATCAGGGAGCCATCGTCAATATGGTCGATATCCATGCCCAGACTCCGCTAAAACAACATACACTGTATTGCATGGCAAAGGCCGCGCTGGTAATGATGACCAAGTCATTAGCACTGGAGCTGGCACCCGACGTCAGAGTCAATGGCATTGCCCCTGGGGCGATCCTTTGGCCCGAAGGTGAGATCGCGGAGCAAACCAAGGCACAGATCCTCAAGCAGGTGCCGTTAGCCCGAATGGGACGTGCGCAGGACATCGCGCAGGCGGTGCGCTTTTTGGCCTTGGATGCCCCTTACATCACCGGGCAGATCCTCGCGGTGGATGGCGGGCGTTCGCTGTCCCCACTGGAGGGAGCCTGACGATAATACCCAGGTGACGAGGAGGCTCAGCGATGAAACTGGGCAACAATCAACACAACATCATCTGCCCGCACTGCGGCCATCACACCCGAGTCGATGTGGACTCCAGCGGCGGCGATCAAGAGTTTTACCAAGATTGCAGCGCCTGCTGCAGCCCCATCCATCTGCGTCTGCACATCGATGAGTTACACCAGCAGGTGCAACTCTTTATTGACGCCGATGATGAGCAAAATTACTGAACGTCAACCTTGGCGTTGCGCCAATACTCGTTCGACGGTATCGACGATGGTCTGGGTTTGGCTGTCGATCTCGATATTGATCCGATCCCCAACTTGGCGCTCGGACAGGTTGGTCACGGCCAGGGTTTCCGGGATCAAGTGAAGATCAAACCCATCATCATAGATCGTACCCACCGTCAGGCTGCAACCATCGACCGCAACAAAGCCTTTATGCAGGATGTACTTCATCCACTGTGGCGCGACTTGCAAGCGAATACGGCAATTGGTCTCCGTCTCCTCCCGGGCGGAAACCACCGCGCAGGTATGGACATGACCGGAAACCAAGTGGCCACCGATCTCCTTGCCAAACGTCAGCGACCGCTCGATATTGACGTGATCGCCCAGCGCCAACTCTGACAAGTTGGTTAAACGCAGAGTTTCTTCCATGACGTCGAAAAAAACCGTATCATTTCTTACTCTTGTCACCGTCAAGCAAACGCCGTTATTGGCGATGCTGGCGCCGATCTCCAAATCGTTTAACAACCGCTCAGGCAGCGTCACCCCAAAGGTACGCAGTCCGGGTTGCTCTGTCATTTCGGTAATGGGCGCAGTGAGCTGCACGATGCCAGTAAACATTCTTCGTCTCGTTCCATACAAACTTCAGCTAGTGGCCGTACAAAATGCATAACTCGGGCTATCAAGTCAAAAAACTCGTGCAACTGACCTTGCCCGTCCTCGCAGCGCAAGTCGCACAAACCCTGATGGGCTTTATCGATACCGTCATGGCCGGTCAGATCAGCGCGGTGGACATGGCCGCCGTCGCCGTCGGCTCCAGTCTCTGGTTACCGATCATCTTGCTGTTTGCTGGGATCATCATGGCCGTTCCGGCGTTAGTATCACACCTGCATGGCGCCGAACAGGAGGATGAGATCCGCCCGCTGATCCACCAAACCCTCTACCTTGCCCTCGTCTCCTCTGTGATCGTTATGCTCCTGCTCGCCAACGCCAGCTGGGTGCTCGGAAAAATGAACCTAGAGCCGGAGCTTGAGCGTCTCTCGAGCGGCTACCTCAATGCCGTCCTATGGGGCGCGCCAGCCTTCCTGCTGTTCCAGGCATTGCGCAGCTTCACCGAAGGCATGTCCTGGACCCTGCCCTCGATGCTGATCGGCTTTATCGGCTTGGCAGTCAACATCCCTGCCAACTACATCTTCATCAATGGCCACTTGGGCATGCCCGCCATGGGCGGCGCCGGCTGTGGTGTCGCGACCGCGCTGGTGTTTTGGTCTATGGCGATCTCCATGGCGATCTACGTAACCTGGGGCAAGCGCTTCAAAAGGTTTCAGTTGTTTGAACAATTTGGAAAAGTCGACTGGGCCGTACAAAAGCGTTTGCAGATCCTAGGTTTACCCGTCGCTTTAGCGATATTCTTTGAAGTGACCCTGTTTGCCTTTGTCGCCGTAATGATCGCCCCACTTGGCTCCGTGGTGATCGCCGGCCATCAGGTCGCAGCGAACTTCTCTAGCATCATCTTTATGTTGCCACTCTCCATCGGGATCGCCGTCACCATACGGATCGGCTACTACTTAGGACGCGGTCAACCTGAGATCGCCAAGATGGTAGCCACCATTGGCGTACTCATGGGTCTGGCGGTCGCGGCTTGTACCGCGGTCCTCACCGTATTTGGCCGCGAGTTGATCGCCGATCTGTATACCAATGACACCGCCGTGATCGGACTTGCCGTACAGCTCATGCTGCTCTGCGCCGTATACCAGCTTTCCGACGCCGTCCAGGTCGTATCCACCGCCTGTCTGCGCGGCTACAAAGACACGATGCCGATCCTGTGGATCGCCTTCTTCTCTTACTGGATCATTGGCATGTCCGTTGGTTATGTCGTCGGACTCACTGACTGGTTGGTGCCACGCATGGGCGCCCACGGTTTCTGGATCGGCTTTATCGCCGGACTGAGTATCGCCGCAGTATTGCTGCAGTGGCGTCTGCGCCACGTCCAAAGGCGCCATGCCCAGTCGGTCGCCTAACCGCACGATGCGGGCCTGTACCGATCAGGCCCGCTCACGTTACCGCCAGCCTCTCTCCCGGCCTCACTGCACGGCGAAAGATGTCACCTTCGGTCGAGCGTTTTTTGCCCTCTGCCGCTTCCCACAATCTCAGTGACGCCAAACCACACCGCCACTACCTTGCACCCTGCACCCAACCTAAAGCCAAAAAAGCCTAATTCATCATCGGGTTGAGCAACAACTCAGCAATCGGGCACAACAAAGTGAAAATCCCCTTGCCAGCGCCCGAGGGGGTCATTACTATACGCTTCGTTGTCAACGACAACCCAGTGCGTCCGTAGCTCAGTTGGTTAGAGCGCTGCCTTGACATGGCAGAGGTCGGTAGTTCGAATCTACTCGGACGCACCAATTTTTGATTAGATTATTCTGATCCCTGCGTCCTTAGCTCAGCTGGTTAGAGCGTTGCCTTGACATGGCAGAGGTCGGTGGTTCGAATCCACTAGGACGCACCATACAATTCAAGATTTTGCGCCCGTAGCTCAGTTGGTTAGAGCGCCGCCTTGACATGGCGGAGGTCGGTAGTTCGAGTCTACTCGGGCGCACCATATTCGCTAGTTTGCTAGCAACACAAATTGCGTCCTTAGCTCAGCTGGTTAGAGCGTTGCCTTGACATGGCAGAGGTCGGTGGTTCGAATCCACTAGGACGCACCATCTTGGCAAAAAGCCCGCTCATCTGAGCGGGCTTTTTGTTTCCTGAGTTCTAATAGATCCTCAGCGTCGCGTGGCGTCAACCTTGGCCGTTTACCTAAGCAGGCTCAAACAACGGCATTGGCCATCAAGTACACTGATCAGGCCTTAAACCTGAGTCTCGCGGTCAATAAGCAAGAAGCTGAGCCTGGCGATACGCCAACTCATACGCGGCCTTCGGTGATGGACTATGACTGATGGTCGCTTGAGCCGGTATGGTCAAATACAACAAGATCGGCTGCGTTGTTAACCCAAGCTCTGGCCCGGGACGGCCGTCGTTAGCCTCATACACCTTCAAAGTTGCCGTGATAACAAGAGCCCGCGAGCGCTCTCGATCGAACAGGTAACCTAGGGTGTGCAGAGGGTAGCGCGGATCCGTATCCTCATACTCACTGCCTGGCGGCACAATAAAGAGGTAGCTGTAGCCCCTGCGGGCAAACTGGGGATATTCAACCCTCAACCCCTGACGATAAAACTGACTGTTGGCGTCATAAAATGGGGTGGTTTCGGTGTCATAGGCAATGATGGAGGCCGCGCTATCGCAACGTTCCTGTCGCGCCAATCGATGAGCGAAGCGATAGTAGGCACAGGCTATCTCACCCGCCATGGCTCGGAGCCCATGATATAGCTGCGGATCGCTCACAATATGATCCAACTCCCGCTGCTTTCCGTCAGTCAGGTTCATCGCCATAATGCGTCGCACCGCTCCGGACTGACGCACCTCTGGCGCAACCCAGCTCCGATCACTGATCGCCGCATCCAATAAAGGCTGATGGCTCACCTGTGGATACAACTTAGGATAGGCATGGGATAGAACCGGCTTGCCCGCCACATTGGCACAGAACATCAGTGCCACGAGCGCGACCCAAACATCCATTTTCGGCATCGCGTTTCGCTCCCTTGCGCTTTTTCATCAGCCTAAGCGGCGCTGCCCTGCCCTGTCAACGACCCGTTCAGCCGCCACTACCCCTCACGGGCGTGTTGGTGACTCCAAGTCCTGAAAACCCCATCGGGCAGTCTCTCCAACTGGACGGGAAAATGACGCAAAACCCAGTTCGATAGAACAAGCTCTGCTCCCGCGCCCCCCGATCATCGCTCAAGCCCCAACCCGATAACTGCCGACTTGACCAAGCGACTTTCCATTTGTTGGTGATGGGCCGTGATCGCGCGTTCGAAGCAGTGACCGTGCTCGGCAAAGCCTTGTGCCAGTTTGGCCTTAGGGATCCGATAGGCCTTACTGGCAAAACTCAGTGCTTGTCGGTAGCTGTCAAAGATCTCACCAAACACCTCAAAGCGGTGACGGTTGACCATCAACGCGGGGAACTTGGCACCATCCAGCTCAAATTCATAACCTGAAAAGTCCAGTCGTTGTTGGGTCTCTCGGCCCAGTTTCACCCCGGCTTGGATGCTGATCCGCAGATCGTCAGAGAGCTCTTCGACCTCATCGGGCTCCCACATCTGATACACCGTCAATGCCTTACTGTACTGCTTGGCGATCGCCTGTTTGGCCTTGTCGATCCGCTGATCGATGTTGGGCGCGCGCTCTCGGCGCAATGCCCGATAACACTCACTGCAGGCGGGGATCTCATAACCCTCGATCTCGCTGTCGAAGCGAGACAGGAGTTCGCTAAAAGCACCGGGATAGACCAGATCAAACTCGCTCGCATCACAGCCACAGTAAAAACAGGTATGAAACCGTGCTGGTGAAACAGCGTACAGTCGCAGACGTGACGACTCAGACATGGCAATAGGCCCCAGAAACAAAAACAACACGGGATCCTATGACAGCACGGCGCTGATGTCTCGCTCGGATCCCCCCTTTGGCGAACAATTGCTCACGCGCTCGACTCAGCGCCGCATCCACAATGGGATAATCACTTAATTTTACGGCTGTTTTGGTCGCTAACCGACAACATAGGCGATGTGCCTTATCCGCTCAGTACGCCGTCAAGGTAAGGGATCTATGCACCACAGTGACAAGTTTAAACAGTTTATTTCTGAAATAGAGTATGCGACCGAAGCGGCTCAGGATCAGCAGGAGCTGATCGAGGTGATCCACCGGATCGGCGATTACGATGGGGTGCTGCGTTTTGAGGATAGGACCATCCGTTGGGTCGTTGCGGCGCTCCTAGGGCTTTACCTACCACTCATCAGCTATGGGGTACTGCTCGGCGCCAACACGCTCTGGTGGTGCACCTTCATTGGGCTCGGCTTGACCGCCGCCAGTCTAAGCTACCTGGCACACAGCCGAAACGCCTGGATCAGTCGCTTGTCCGATCGGATCTTTTACAAAGATGCCCTGCTCAACGATACCTTATTGCCGATCGCAGTGGATGGACAGATCAAGGCCCACGCCTTGGCCGCCCGATTCGATGAATTCAAACAACGCGACCAAGGCCAGATCGCCGCTTGGTATAAAGGCCGGTTTGATGGCGAGCATTGTGGCTTCGACTACTCCCTATTCCAACTCCGTTATCTATCGGCACAGAAGCTGGACGCTGCAAGCGGCGAGGAGGATGACACGTTCGCCGCAAGCGAATGCTATCGCAGTGGCTTCATCCTGCAGTTTGATCAGCCCAATGGCCGGGCCATCTCCATCCACTCCCGAGACGAAGACCACTTCGGTGTGGTTGGCTACCAAACCGATGACCCCCTGTTCAATGCCCGCTATCAGATCGTCGCCGACGAGGACGAGGACGCCAAAACATTGCTGTGCAGCAAGGTCATTGAGCTGTTTAATGATCTCTACGAGCAGCTCGAAAATCCCCATATTGAGCTCAATACCAAGGGGGAGCTGTGTCTCTCCTTCGATGACAATGGCTTGATCCCCAGCCAACGTCGATTCGGTGTGGATACGCCCCAGGCCTTTGCCGAAGAGATCGCTAGCCACCTTGCCATGCCCAAACTCACCTATTCACTGGACCAACTGCAAGCGTTGATCGAGCTGATAAATGAGCGTAACCGCGCACCAACAAACTCAGAAGCGGCTGAGCGTCCACAAGACGCAGCGCAGTGCCTCAAGGCAATGGCGGGGATCCAACACTAGGTCTCGCTCAATAGCCCGGTATACCTGGCTATTCATTGCCTATCGCTTTGCCTTGTTCAGCAATTGACTTACAGTGGAGATCTGCCACTGAACTAGGACACAAGCTATGCGTATTGGGATCCTCGATTGCGACTGCGTGGAGCCAGCGCTCGCCCAACGATATGGCCAATACAGCGATATGTTTACCCGTGCGCTGTCACCCTACCCGCTGTCATTCTCGGTCTATCGCGCGCAGAGCGATCCGCTGCCGCACCATGGCGGCTGCGCCGGCTGGTTGATCACCGGCAGTCGACACAGCGTAAATGAGCCTTCAGACTGGATACTGCAGCTCGCCCGCTGGATCGGATTGACGTATCAAAACGGCGGTCGGATCGCGGGGGTCTGCTTTGGTCATCAGTTGATCGCCCACGCGCTGGGTGGGCAGGTCGCTAGGGCTCGGCAGGGCTGGGGAGTGGGTCCGTATGAGAATGAATGTGTCGGCTCAGCGCCTTGGCTGACCCCATGCTCCAAGCTCACCTTGCTCTCCTCTCATCAAGATCAGGTGACAAGGCTTCCCATCGGTGCTCACCGGCTTTACCGCTCCAATTTCTGCCCCAACTACAGTTTCGCCATGGGGGATCAGATCTTTACCCTGCAAGGACACCCCGAGTTTAGCGTTGAATACAACCGCGCCCTCGCTATGCGTCGACGCCAGTTGCTTGGGGAAGATGTATTCCTGCGCGCGCAGCGGGCCTTCGTAAAACAAACCGATGCAGAGACAGCGCTGCAATGGCTGGCCCAATTTTTCCTCCACAAACACGTCCAAGTCGACTCTACGCAGCTATCCCCTGACGAAGCGTGCAAAAAATGAGGCTTTTTTAGCCGGTCGTCGCAGGACCAGCCGACACTCGGCGAAAAGCCGCGGCAAAAACCTGACTTTTGATAAAGATCCGCTAAGATAGGCGGTTTTTACCATCGGACGCCAAACCATGACCGAACAAGTACAGATCCCAGCCGAATTGCAACAACTGATCTCCTACATGGAGCTGGAAGAAACCCAAGCCACCGGTCTGATGAGCATCTACCAAGCTATCGAAGCGCCTCTGCGTGAGAACTGGGATGCACAACCTCAAAGCGCACGGAATGTTGTGGAAAGCTTTGAACAGTTCCAAGCCATTGTCGCTTACACCATGGCAGGCCCAACCGCAGAGATGTTGGCCATGGTCGAGAAAAACGCCGAAGGCGAAGAGCGTGACGAAGCTCAGGCGGACGCCATGTTGCAGCAACTGTTTGCTCAGGGGATCAAGATGATGATCAAGGATCTAAAAGCAGCACGCCGTGACGCGGTCCTGCGCAACGAGTTCCTGGCCCCATTCCGTAAGTAATGTCGCCACTCTGCTTCGGGTCCCCCCGGAGCAGAGGCCTGACCAATCCTGCCCGCAGCGTCCAACCGCTATTCTGCCCCCTCTCCTTTGTTGTTGGACTCTAGGTCCTCGACCAGCACACGCCAGAAGCCTCAGCACAACGCGCACCGTGCCCCCCCCAAGGCCTCTGCCGTGCAACCACCACGAACTTCGCAAGAACCAAGGTGGATCATGAGATCCACTAACTAACCGCCCAATGATTAACCACACGTGGCCTTTAAACTTGGCCTTGTTACAAATATTGTTACAGTGTGTAATTTACAGCGACAAGCGTAGATCCACCAGATGCTGCTGCCAGGCATGCAGATCCTCTTTGCATTGCGTCACCGTTGCTTGGGTTATTGCCGCACCGGGCAAAGGCAGCTTACCTGAAGCTGCATCCCTGCCCTGCTGTCGCAACCAACGTCGGCCATAACGGGCAACCCGCTCGGCGGTAAATTGGTCAGACAGCAATGTATGCTGCCGAATGGCAGCCATCAGTTGGCTCGGATAGCGGTGTGGCATGGGTTTTTCACTATGGGCCGGTGCAGGGAAAACCCAGGGCGATCCCCCGGAGTTTCGACGTTGTTGGCGCAATAACTTAACGGCCGCAGCCGTCAAGGGAAGCAGCACCGGCTGACCCTGTTGATCCTGACTCCAGGCCACGGCCTTATCGAGATCCACCCCCTGCCACACCAATCGACAGAGTGCCGAAAAGGGCGTGAGCAGACTCAACTGCAACAGCAGCAGCGGCTTAATATTCTCATCGAGCGGTAGCCCCATTAACGCCTTCTGATAGCGCACCAGATCCACAGGTTGGATCGGCACCGTCGGTAACGTCACTCGAGAGACCGAAAGCCCTTCGCAGGGATCGGCCCAGTTTGACGGCAAACAAGCATATTGCTGCAGATCGGCAGCAAGCTTCCCCCGGTGCAAAGCAAAGAAATGACGCAAAAGGGTCAGGGCATGAGCCTTAGCCCTTTGCCCGTGACCGCCGCGCTGTTGGGCTTGCTCCCCCACCAGAGTTAAGCAATGCTCGATATCATCAAGGGTTATCGATAGAGGGTCGCGCTCTTGCCAACAGATCTCCACCCATCGCTCGAGCAGATCCCGCTCCTGACGCCAAGCCTTGCGGTGACTTCGCGCATATTCGCCATAGCGTGCCACCAACTCCGCCATGGTGGGGCCAGTTAAGCTTGGTTGAGCCTCGTTACCGTCGATCTGTTGCTTAAACGTTTGCCAAAGCGTCTGTGCCTGCGCAACCGACACTTCAGGAAAATAACCCAAGGTTCTCTGCTTGGTTGAACGGGCACCGGCTGGTGTATAGCGGCAGATCCATCGCCGCCGATGCTTACCTACCTTGAGGATCAGACCAGGACAAGAACCGATCGCAACATCCTGACTGGCCTGACGGCAATAGAGATCGTCGATCCCCGCCCGGCCTTCGATCTCCTCCTTCGCGTGCTTAACGATCTCTGCCACACGCCCCCGGATCCCGGTCGCTAAACATTGCTCCAACAGCAGTAAAACCTGCTGCTTGGGCGGCACCTTGGTCATGGCCTTCTTTCCTTGCTCTGTGCACACGTCACGATCTTTTCAGATCTTGCCTAAGATGCATAGAGGTAAAGTTGGCCAATCAGACCGGTTTTTCAAGAGTTTCCCTTGCACCCGGCAGCACAATGGGCAAGGATCCGCACAGCAATTATAAGGAGCAAACCATGTCTAACGCCTCACCAGAGCAGCAAGCATTCGTCGATGCCGTTGTCGAAACTCGAAAGATCTGGGTCTTGAGCGCCGATAGCGAGTACGTTGTCTGCGACTCAGTCGAGTTTGAAAACACCGACGTCATGCCTCTATTCTCCTCTCAAGATGCCGCCCAAGCCCTGTGCGTAGAAGACTGGGCCGACTACAAGGCTGTCTCTGTTGTCCTGGATGAGTTCTTTGAACAGTGGATCCCAAGCCTGGACGAAGACAATGTGATGGTTGGCCTTGATTGGAATGACGCCCTTGAAGGCCCTGAGTGTGATCCCTTCACCCTCGCCAAGCTCTTGGCCGACAAAGAAGCCTGACCGCCCTCATCAACACTCGCCCGTATGGCCTTTCGCCATGCGGGCGTTTCTTTATCTGCAGGCACAGCTTCACCTGTCACCCCTTCATTGGCAGTCTGCCGATCCCAGATCAGTTCTTACCCACCGCTCTTAATGCCATGCCAGCCGAAATCCATTGCATCACCACACGTAGCGTCCGAGGATCACTTTTGCACTGGTGGTGACACATTGGCGGAGTGGGTTAGAAACGCGCAGCGAACCCAGACTAGGGCTCAGCATCCCCGTCCCTCATGCTCTGTGACTTGAGGCTCGAAAAAGCCCGCATCCGTCTTCTAATGGTGCAGACAAAGATGCGGGCTTCGTCAAAGTTGGCAGAGCGGGGATCGGACCGCTCGCAAGCTCGCTCGCCGTCGTGCCTCCGGCGTCAGTCGCTGCGCGCCTGGCAAGCCCAGACTAGGGCTTTGCATCCCCATCCCTCATGCTCTGTGATTGGAAGATCGAAAAAGCCCGCATCATTTTGCAATGATGCGGGCTTCGCCAAATATGGCGGAGGGATAGGGATTTGAACCCTAGAGGGGCTATAAACCCCTGCCGGTTTTCAAGACCGGTGCATTCGACCACTCTGCCATCCCTCCGACGGACTGGGATAATAGGGGGTTCCCTGCTGGCTGTAAAGCCCCAATGTCTCAATTGATTACAGTTAGAACAATCTTGGCATCGAACGAACAATTTACCACCACACTGTGGCTTGCCGTGCAAACTTGCGATTAAGAAACCGTATTCTCCACGCCGGAATAGAGCCATTGTTGCAAAGGGGTTGAGCAATCTTGCTTGCTAAACCAATCCGGTTGGGCAAGCTTCAGCTCATCGCTATAACACTCGCCAACGGGGATCTCCAAGTCTTGCAACAACAAACGCAAGCGACCATTTCGTTGCTTTTTGGTCGACATCACATGCTCCGGGTTCACCAAGTAGCTGCGATGGACACGACATAAAACCTCAGGTGCAAACAGGCTTTCCACTTGGTGCAGATTAACCCGAAACAAGAAGCAACGCCCTTCTGTATTGAAAAGCTCTACATATTGATTGGCCGCCTTAACGTAGACACAATCATCGATAAGTTCGCGAATGTCGGCTAGGGCCCGAAAATCGGTTTTGCTGATCCGCCCACGATTCGCCGCGATCACCATATCTGCCGAACACGCGATCCAGCGATACATATCTTGCAATTCGCTGTGTACCACCAACGACGGGCCGTAGATCCTGCCGGAGAGAATATTCGAGCAACTGATCTTCCCGATCTCATCCAAGCGCTGCCGTTGCGACAGTGGCTTTCCGCGCCAGAACCAAACCAGCTCATGCAATGGCCAGACCCGATGGAAGGCTCTGGTCAGCTGCAACAGTTGCTCAGACGTCTCGTGGTTTGCCAACACACTGCTAAGTTCAACCATCAAGGCATACGCACCTTTAAAGTCACTTAACTCGGCCGCACCGCTTTGCTTTTCCAACACAGATTGATTAGCCATATCCCTAGCCTTAATAAACAGATGTACCCTGTATAACGAAGTCTAGTTGCAAAGCGGCTCATCAAAAGTGAAAAAACTTTCAGGCTGTTGCCCAACCATCTGGTTTAAAAGGAGATAATCACCATAGTTGAGGAAACAAAACGCGAGACAGTGAAACGCAGCATGCCGTAACGAACGCAGCGGAAGGTGTTAGCGGGGAGGAACACCGCCCTACCCGCCTTACATTGATGCCGATCAGCGAATGATCACATCCGGCGGGATCCCATTAACCACATCACCGACCCACCTAGACTCGGCCGCCGCTGACTGCTTGACCACTTTCAAATGCAAGCCGTGTTGAGGCATTAGCGATATCCTCTCATCTTGATCCGCCAGCACCTTGAAGGCAATGCGAATGGGTAACGACTGGGCCGCGCTGGTATGGCTGATCACCTTGACGCCGGACACCTTGAGTTTATTGTTGCCAAGGGGGTCAGCGGCAAGTCTTACGCGACTACCGTCAACCGAGACGATTTGATACAACTCAAACTTTCCAACAAGCAAGTTACTATCAAAGTCCACCCACCATTCAATCGACTCAATGCCCGCAGTCACGACCTCTAACTGGTAAATCAGTTCAACGAACTGGTGATCAGCGTGCACCTCATCGAATAGATCCAGTACCAAGCTGGAATGATCGATCGCGTCTGGAAACGCAACAGGAGTACTTCCGGCTTGAACCGCAACGGGAACATAGATGCAGCCTTTAAAGTCACTGCTGGGGACTTCTAGGGTCGTGTGCTGCTCCACCGGGGAAATGTCTTCGACTTGGCTCATTACTGCGTCTCCTTCGCTAAATTTATCAATCGCATTACACGTATCGAGCCCAAGCTCTGGACTCGGTTAAAACAGCCTTTGTTGTTGATACAGCGTATCGCTGATCAATGCAGAAAACACCGGATAGGAGTGGATAAGTTCCGAGTTCAGCCCCTTCTGCTTAGAGCGGTTCAACCAGTCAACCGCCTGTTTCCGCTCACCTATGCGTTCTAAGTATTCCGCCACACTGAATGCGGTCATCGCATTAATGTCCGATTGCAGCAGAACTTGCTGGTAATAATACGCCGCCTCGGAATCACGGTGTAGCATCTGGTTATACACCGCGATCTGGGCCATCAGTTGCCCGCTTTGCGGATACACCTGGAGCAGTTCCGAAGCCAGATCTACCGCCCGCTCGATACTCTTAACATAACGCGAATCATCAAACAGAATGGACTGAACTAACCCTAGCGTTGCCCAAGCCGTGTAGTGCCCAGGATTCAGTTCGATTGCTGCTTGGTAATACTTTAATGCCGCCTCGTAGTCGCCCACATAGAAGCTGGCCGTCGCCAGGCTGGCTAAGGTTGCATAGCTCTGCTCAAACTTAAGCACCTCTCGATAGTAATAAAGGGCCTTATCCATCTCATGCAATTTGAAGTGAACCGAGCCGATATTGGAAAGCACGATCGGATTCTGCTCTCCAAAACTGAGTGCATCTTGAAAGTGATGTTTCGCCGCCACATAGTCGCCCGCACGGTAATAATACTTGGCGATCTCGTTCGAAGTACGCCAAACCCGTCGCGGGTTTTCCAACACGCGTCTTATCGACTGCTCTGCTAACTCCGACTGCCCCGCAGCCCGATAGGTATCCGCCAGTTCGATCAGAACCCCTTCATGAGACGGTAAAATGCTCAGTGCCAATTTATACGCCGCTATCGCACTGCCCAGCCGCCCCTGTAGGCGACTGATCGCGGCCGATTCTATGTAGGAATAGACATAATTTGGATTTTGCTGAAGTGCCCTATTGGCCCAAAGATCGGCCTGGATCATATACCTATCCTGATTAAAGGCGTTGGCACGAAGGCGGTTTATCTTGGCAAGCAGCACCATAAAGGTGGCACTGGGGTTACGTTCATTGACGGCAAGCAACGCCTGTTCTGCCTGATCAAGCAAGCCTTCGTTGGCCAAAACAGGGTCATCTTCGAACTCAAGGACATTGGCAGCCGCACTGAGATAACGACGATAGGCGTCAGGCGAAGATACCCGATCCCGATCGGACAGCAGGCCGTTCACGCTGGGTGTGATCTGTAACGCCTCGCCCATAAAGTGTGAAAGATCTTTAACGATCAGATCAAGGCGATCCTGAGGATAGCGATCCGACCAATGACGAACCACTTTCGCATTGGACTTATCGATCAGGCTTAACTCCGCGATAAAGGTGCCCTCTTCAAGGGCACTGAGTGACAACTGCAATAACAAATTGGCGCCGTAAGCGGTGTTTGCCTGCTCAGCCACCCCTAAATAGCTGACGTTGCTTTCTTTAGCCGCTATCAGCTCCAATGCGTTTTCCAATTCCTCCGCCAAAACGCGTTCTAACTCAATCCCCTGCGGGGCCAGCAGCAGAGATAATTTCTGATGCGACGGTAGCACATAGTCAGAGGTCGCCTGCTGGCTAAAGCCCCATCCAATGATCACAAGCGCCAGCCCCAACAGCGCAAACGTTCGCCAACGACGCTGAAGGCGAGTCTGCGGGCTAAAAACCGCTCCAGTGCCTTGGCTCAACGCCCTAACGGCCTTGCAACGTTTGTCCGGCTCAACGGTTAACAGCGCCATCAGTATCGTTTCAAACTGCGCGGGGATCCGCGAACGCGCGACCGCCGGGTTTTGCGCCCACACAAACGCATTAACCTCTTCGATCCACCCGAGCTTTTCACACGCTTCGAGTAGAACCACCCCTAACGACCAGTAATCGCTCTCGCCACTGACGCGTTCACAACGGATCTGCTCAGGACTCATATACCGGGTGGTCCCTATGGGGATCCCCGTCTGCTCACTGCCATCTTCAACTAAGGTGGCGGCCCCAAAGTCCAGGATCCGCAGATCCCCATCGGGAAGCAGCATCAGATTGCCCGGCTTAATGTCCCTATGGACCACCCCCTGGCTGTGGGCATACGCCAGTGCGGACATGCATTGCTGCATCCACTGCAGCAACTGCTCTGGTACCGGCGTATCATGGGAAAAAAGCTGATCCAAGGTCTGACCTTCGTAATAGGCCATCACCATCACATCCTGCCCGTGAGGCCCTTCGATCAAACCGTACACGGTGCCGATATGGGCATGTTCCAGTTTGCTGGCCAGTTTGGACTCTTTGGAGAAGCGGTCTCGAGCCGACTCCGACAGATACTGTCCTGGCGCCAAGAACTTCAGTGCAACATCCCGCTCCAACTTGGCGTCAAACGCCTTATACACGACGCCCATGCCGCCAGCACCCAACAGGGCGGTCACGTAAAAATCACCAACCTGACTGCCGATCAGTTCGAGTGGGTCATCATCCGAGGCGCCGCCCCCCCCAAACAATCCCTCAGACAGCTCACTAAAGAATGCCGCTCCGGTTTCTGTACTGGCCAGCAGTTCGCTCAGTTCCTGGGCTATCTCCGTCGGCAAGGTGCTGAGCCATTGTTGACGCGCTCCGGGCGCCATTGCCATGGCTTGTTCAAACAGCGCCTTAATATCGCCATTTTGATGTTGCGAAGACAATCAACACACTCCTTGTTAGCCCCAGCCGCACGTCAGGTTAATCACGGCTGATATGCTTATGCAGCCACGCCTGTGCAAACGTCCAATCCCGCTTAACCGTCGCGGCAGAAATGCTCAACGCCTCCGCGCACTCATCCACGGTCAATCCGCCAAAGATCCGAAACACCGCAACATCGTGCTCTCGCGGGAAGCGACTTTCAAACTGCCTTAACGCCGCGTCGATCTCGACCATTTGATCCAGCCTCGACTCAGGGAACATCGCCTCGATATCGAGCCCGTCCTGATCGCGCTTTCCTGCCTGTTTTTGCCTGAGGTAATCGATCAGAACATGCCGCATAGCACGACTGGCAGCCGCCAGAAAATGCTGTTCATCAGTGTACACCTGCTCCTTCCCGGCCATCTTTGCGTAAACCTCATGGATCAACGCGCGAGAATCCAAGGTCGCGCAATGGGGCATCCGACTTTTTACCCCGCGAGCCCGCTGCCGAAGCTGTTGATACAGCATCGCCACCATTTGAGGCGTACTCAACGCACCTTTGCTTTCCCCTTCCGAAACGTTCTCTCGTTCTACCATTTCTACCTGCTGTGCTGCGCTGACTGCATCCACATCATTACTAAGTTCAATAACCTATGCTGCCACACTTCACATGCCCACCGAAAGCACAACAACTCATTTACATGCAATTCTGCGTCAACATTCAGGTTTGAACACGCCCCAGATCAACCGCGCAGCAAACCAACAAACCAGCAAACAGCGTCTCGACCGTCGACCCAGCTAACAAAGTCAGGCAAAACTGTTGGACACCTCCACTCTATTCTCTAAAATTCAGCCTTTTTAGTTTGGCGTGCTTTACGCTGAACTGGATGTTTTTTGCTGCCACACGGCAGCCTCTCTCCTAGGGAACTCGCATGATCCACGTTTTTGGCCACCAAAGCCCCGACAGTGACAGTATCTGCAGCGCCGTGCTCGCTGCCCATTGGCTCAATGCCCGTGGAAAATCCGCCAGCGCCTTCCGTCCTGGTGACGCCAGCCGAGAAACTCAATTTATCTTTGAGCAAGCGGGTTTAGAGCTGCCGGCCGTTTTGCCGACGCCCCTGTCCGACCAACAGGTGTACCTGGTCGATTTCTGCGAAGCGGAGCAGGGCCCAGAAGGTCTGGAAAATGCACAGCTGATCGGCCTGGTCGATCACCACCGCATGGGCACACTGACCAGCCGTGGGCCACTGGAAGCCTGGATGATGCCACTGGGCTCTACCGCATCCGTGCTGTTCGAACTGTTCCAGATCCATCAGGTTGAGCTGTCCCAACAGCACGCCGTACTGATGTTGGGTGCCCTGCTGTCCGATACCGTTGGTCTGAAATCGCCAACCACCACCGCCCGTGACGTTGAGCTGGTTGAGCTGCTGACGCCGATCGCCAACATCGATGTGGATCAATTCACTGCCGAGCTGCTGGTCGCCAAGACGGATCTGGCCGGGATGAGCGTGGACGAGCTGTTGAACAAAGACGTGAAGAGCTTTGAGTTTGGCGGAAAGTCTCTGACCGTTGCTCAGCTTGAACTGGCTGACTTTGCCCAAACCGACGCATTCGAAGCGGAAATGACCGACAACCTGACTGCCCGCGTGGCCGCCAAAGGGATCGACGTTGCCGTCCTGATGTTGACCAATATCCGTACCGAGCAGACCCGTCTGCTGGTCGCAGGCCCGGCAGCACAGATGCTGCGCGACGCCAAAGGCGACGAGCTGGTATTCGAAAACACCTTGAGCCGGAAAAAGCAGATGCTGCCTTGGCTCAACCAGGTGTTCACGGCCTAAGCTCCCTATCGCAATCGAAAAGGCACCCATGCGGGTGCCTTTTTTGTTCTTCGCTTGCCGTTCTCGCCATCCATACCGATCGCGCCTCGCGATGAACCGCATTGGCTCAGCGGTATCGACCACCAATACGCGTGGTGGCTTTACCCGCCATGGCAACCAGTCCGCGCTCAGTATTGGCATGACATAAGGCGATCGCCAGCGCATCCGCCGCATCCGCTTGCGGCGTACCGGGCAGCTTCAACAGATTCTTCACCATATGCTGGATCTGCTCTTTCTTGGCCCCACCCGAGCCAACCACCGCCTGCTTGATCTGAGTTGGGCTGTATTCTGCCACCGGCAATTGCTGATTCATTGCCGCGACGATGGCAACGCCGCGAGCCTGACCCAGCTTTAACGCCGAGTCAGCATTGCGTCCCATAAACACCCGCTCGATGGCGAACTGGGTCGGTTGAAATTGGCCGATCAGCTCACCCACACCGTCATAGATGATCTTAAGTCGTTCCGGTAGATCGCCCTCAGGCAGCCGAATGCAGCCGCTGCCCAGATAGATAGAGCGGCCCCCGGTGATCTGAATAACACCGTAACCGGTGATCCGCGAGCCGGGATCGATCCCCAGGATGATGCTCACCCTTAGCCCAACTGCGCCATGACGTCGTCGGAGATCTCACCGTTGTGGTAGACCTCTTGCACGTCATCGTTGTCTTCCAGCACATCGATCAAGCGCAGGAATTTTTCAGCGGTTTTCAGATCCAGCTCGGCCTTGGTGGCTGGGATCATGGTGACCTCGGCGTTCGCCGCCTCAAAGCCAGCAGCGTCCAACGCGTCTTTGACGTCACCAAAGGCGTCTGGTGTGGTCAACACGTCGGCGGATCCATCATCGCCCATCTCCACGTCTTCCGCCCCCGCTTCCAGCGCCGCGTCCATCAAGGCTTCCTCATCAAAACCCGGCGCGTAGGAGATCATGCCGGTTTTGGTGAACAGATACGCCACGCTGCCATCGGTGCCCAGGTTGCCGCCGGACTTGGTGAACGCGCTGCGGACATTGGAAACGGTGCGATTGCGATTGTCGGTCATGGTTTCCACCATTACCGCAGTGCCGCCCGGGCCATAGCCTTCGTAGATGATGGTTTCCAGTGCCTGCCCATCGAGCTCACCGGCGCCGCGCTTGACCGCGCGCTCAACGGTATCGCGCGGCATGTTATTGGACAGCGCTTTATCGATCGCCGCGCGTAGGCGGGCGTTGGATGCAGGATCCGAGCCCCCTTCCCGCGCAGCGACGGTGAGTTCCCGGATCAACTTAGTGAAGATCTTACCGCGCTTGGCGTCCTGCGCCGCCTTGCGATGTTTGATGTTGGACCATTTACTGTGACCGGCCATGTGATTCTCCTTGTTCTATCTCTAACCTACCGTTTAAGCACCGATAAACAAAACCCGGCACAGGGCCGGGTCTTGGGATCGAGTTAAACAGTGGCGTTACGCTTGTTGTTCTTTTTCGATCTTGGCGATACCCAGCTCGAGCAACTGCTCCGGGTTAGCATGGCCCGGCGCATTGGTCAGCGGACAGGCTGCAGTGGTGGTCTTCGGGAAGGCCATCACTTCACGGATGGACTCAGCGCCCACCATCAGCATCACCAGACGATCCAAGCCAAAAGCCAGACCGGCGTGTGGTGGCGTACCGAACTTCAATGCGTCCAGCAAGAAGCCGAACTTCTCCTGCGCTTCTTCATCGGAAATGCCCAGCACGCGGAACGCCGCTGCCTGCATGTCGGCTTTGTGGATACGCACAGACCCGCCGCCCACTTCGCAACCGTTCAATACCATGTCGTAGGCATCGGACAAGGCACCATCAGGGTTGGCTTCCAACTCTTCCGGGGTCATGTCACGTGGTGCGGTGAATGGGTGGTGCAGCGCGTAGTAACGGCCGTCCGCTTTTTCAAACATCGGGAAGTCAACCACCCACAGTGGGGCCCAACCGTCGGCAACCAGATCAAAGTCCTCACCGGCCTTCAGACGCAGCGCGCCCATGGCATCGGTAACAACCTTGTCGCTGTCCGCGCCAAACAGGATGATGTCACCCGCTTCGGCGCCGTTGCGCTCAACGACGGCGTTGACGATGTCATCGGACAGGAACTTAGCGATAGGAGATTGAACGCCTTCAATACCGTTACCGGCTTCGTTGACTTTCATCCAAGCCAGCCCCTTGGCACCGTAGATCCCGACGTACTTGGTGTACTCGTCGATCTGCTTACGGGACAGGGAAGCACCGGTTGGAATGCGCAGAGTGGCAACACGGCCTTCTGGATCATTGGCAGGACCGGCGAAGACCTTGAACTCAACGTCTTTGAGCAAGTCCGCTACGTCCACCAGCTCCAGCGGGTTACGCAGATCCGGCTTATCGGAGCCAAAACGACGCATCGCTTCTGCGTAGCTCATGTGCGGGAACTGTGGCAGATCCACGTCCATCATCTTCTTGAAGGTGGTGCGGATCAACGCTTCGGTGGTCGCCATCACTTCTTCGGCGCTCAAGAACGAGGTCTCGATGTCGATCTGCGTGAATTCAGGCTGACGATCGGCGCGCAAGTCTTCGTCACGGAAGCACTTTACGATCTGGTAGTAGCGATCCATACCGGACATCATCAGCATCTGCTTGAACAGCTGCGGCGACTGTGGCAGTGCAAAGAACTGACCTTTATGGGTACGGCTAGGCACCAGGTAATCGCGCGCACCTTCTGGCGTGGCGGCGGTCAGGATCGGGGTTTCCACGTCCATAAAGCCTTCGCCATCGAGGAAGCGACGCACCTCAGAGGTGAACTGGGCACGAAACTTCATCTTCTGTGCCATCTCAGGACGACGCAGATCCAGGTAACGGTACTTCAGACGCTGCTCTTCGCTAACGTCGGTGTTGAAATCGATAGGCAGCACGTCGGCCTTGTTGATGATGGTCAACTCTTTGCCGAGGATCTCGATCGCACCCGTGGTCATGTTTTTGTTGATCTGGCTGTCCGGGCGCAGGCGCACCAAACCTTTGACCTGTACACAGTACTCGGCACGCAGGCTGGATGCGGTGGCAAACGCCTCTTCCAGATCCGGATCGTATACTACCTGCACGATCCCTTCACGATCGCGCAGATCGAGGAAAACAACCCCACCCAGATCGCGGCGGCGGTTCACCCAACCGACCAGGGTAACTTCTTGCCCGTTCAGGGCTTCTGTGACTTGTCCACAATAATGGCTGCGCATCGACAGCTCCTGTATCTAAATGCGAGGGGCGAAGAGACAACGCCCCTTCGCTGAAATCTGACAAAGGCGGCATTATAAAGAAAAGTCCGGGCAATCAGAAGCACCGAACCGACAGCGGGCGTGAGATCGGTGGCATATCACGCAACTCGATAGCCACTTTGGCCATGCTTGCCCGCTTTGAGCATCGAATCGTGCGCGGCGCGCAACAATTCAACGCCATCTAGGCCGTGCTGGGGAAACAAAGCGATGCCGATGGTCAGGTCCAGTTTGCTGCCCGTCTCCTGTTGCAGGTGCGCTTGGGTCACCTCAATGAGGGTCTGTGCCACTTGCTTGGCCCCGTCGCTGCCCAGCACGGGATCAAGCAGTACCACAAACTGATCCGGCTCTAATCGCGCCAAGGTATCGGCTCGGCGCAATCCCCCTTGCCATTTCTGCGCCAAAGACCGGATCAACGCGTCGCTGCCGTCATTACCCAGCTTCTGACTCAGGCCATAAAAATGCTCAAGCCGGAGCAACAGCAAGCCAAGATCGGTTTGATTGCGCCCGTGCCGCGACAAGGCATGGCGAAAGCGGTCGTCGAACAGTTGCCGGCCAGGCAAGCCGGTAACGGGATCAAAATGATCCGGACTGTTTAACTGCACCTCGATGATCTTGCGGTGCCAACGCTCACGCCGCCATAACAACCAAAACACCACGCCAGCGATCCCCAGCACGGCCCCCGCCGCGATCATCAGTCCATCATTGAGTGCATTGTCTTGCGCCGCCGACACGGAGATCGGCAACAAGCTCAGCGCCAGCGAAAGTGCAAAATTACGGTTCTGATCCATCTCTTCCCCTTAACGATCCAGATGAAAACCTGCTAATTCATCGAATTCGGTACAAAATTAACCAGTAGAACGTCAGTTAGCTCAGCCAGCCTTGCTGCCGACGACGGCCGGGCGTTAAAATCCCCGCCTCATTTATCAGGACCCCGCTATGACCGCTAAGCAAGACCGGATCTTCTCTAAACCCCTGTCAAAGGTCGGCGATTTCCGTTTCGACGATAAAGTTGCCTCGGTCTTCCCCGATATGATCTCCCGTTCGATACCCGGTTACGGCGAGATCCTGACCACCCTGTCGCAACTGGCCGGGCGCTGTGTTCAGGCCAACAGTCAAGTGTACGATCTCGGTTGCTCACTGGGTGCGGCCACCATCGCCATACGCCGAGGCATTCAACAGCCCGATGTAAAGATCATAGCCATTGATAATTCAGAGGCCATGGTAAAACGCGCACAAGACCACCTTCAGGCCTTTGTCAGTGACATTCCGGTCGAATTAATCTGTGCCGACATTCGCGACGTCACCATAGAGAACGCCTCTCTGGTGGTGCTGAACTTTACCCTGCAGTTCCTGGCACCGGACGATCGTGATGCCTTGATCACAAAAATCTATCAGGGCCTCAAGCCCGGTGGTATTTTGGTCGTATCGGAAAAGCTGGTGTTCGAACAGCCGAAGATCCATGAGCTCCTGTATGACATCCACCTGGACTTCAAGCGGGCCAACGGCTACTCCGAGTTAGAGATCAGCCAAAAACGCACCGCACTGGAAAATGTGATGAAACCGGACAGCCGAGAACAACATCAAGCCCGTTTTGCCCATGCCGGATTCGCAGAATCTGAGCTTTGGTTCCAGTGTTATAACTTTGCCTCCATGGTCGCGATCAAATAATGGACTTTAGCAGCTTCTTTAAACGCATTGCCGGTAGCCGCCTGAATCACTGGCTGGAAACCGCACCGAGCCAACTCGCCGAGTGGCGCAAATACCATCGCAACGGCCAGTTCTCGAAGTGGGAAAAGGTCCTTGCTAAACTGCCCGGTACCCCACCCGCCTGGTTCGATATCCAAAGCCAGGTGGCGTTTGGCCAAAGCGACGAGCTCAACGACGGCGAACGGAAAAAACTGCATAACCTGCTTAAATGCCTGTGCCCTTGGCGCAAGGGTCCGTTCCACCTGTACGGCATTCACATCGATACCGAATGGCGCAGTGACTGGAAATGGGATCGTCTCAAGCAACACATCTCGCCACTTAAACACCGCACGGTACTGGATGTCGGCTGCGGCAGCGGCTACCACATGTGGCGCATGCTGGGCGATGGCGCCGATCTCGTGATCGGGGTCGATCCGTCTGATCTGTTCCTGGCCCAATTTGAAGCGGTCCGCAAGCTCAGCGGCGGCAACGACGACATTCACCTGCTGCCACTGGGCATTCAGCAACTGCCGCCTTTGCACGCCTTTGACACCGTCTTTTCCATGGGCGTGCTCTACCATCGCCGCTCACCGATCGACCACCTGTTTCAATTGCAAGATCAGTTGAAGCCTGGCGGGGAACTCGTACTGGAAACCCTTGTCATTGAAGGTGATGAAAATCAGGTGCTTGTTCCGCAAGATCGATACGGTAAAATGAATAACGTTTGGTATCTACCCTCGGCCAAAGCGCTGATGCTTTGGCTAGAGAAGTGCGGATTCGAACAGGTTCGTCAGGTCGATGAGGATGACACCAAACTGGACGAACAACGCGCCACCGACTGGATGACCAATGAATCCCTGGTGGACTACCTCGATCCGAATGATCACAGCAAGACCATTGAAGGCTACCCCGCGCCCAAGCGCGCTATCATCATTGCTAACAAAGCCGGTTAATACATTGAAGGACATAAAGCCCATGACTCGCCATACTCTGATCGCCCTTACCACTGCTGTAGTGCTCAGCGGTTGTGCGCAACAGCCCCTTCCGGCGACCAGCGAACAACTGACCAATGCGATGGACGTTCAGCTCGCGCGCATTGAAACCGCAATGGTCCGCCGCTGCGAACAGGAACAGTTGCATCAACAGGCACACAACGACTACCAGAACCAGATCGTGGGCGAATTGGTGGGCATGAACGCCGGATTGACCGCGCTGGCTGCCAACATTCAACAACCCGCACCAGAGTGCCCTGAGGTGGCCGATCCCCTGACCGATAAACTGGTCCTGGGCGAAGTGGAGCGCGTTTACGTCCAGGAAGTGGGCGAAGCCTTCGAGGCCCGCGTCGACACCGGCGCCGCCAGCTCCTCCATCTCTGCCGCCAACATCCGTTTGTTTGAGCGTGACGGCAAGCAGTGGGTCCGTTTCGAGATCCCAACCAACGGTGATGTCGCAGAAGATGCACCGGACGCCACCATCGAAGCGCCGATCTCCCGTTTCGTTAACATCAAGCGTGCCTCCAGTGCAGAGCCTGAGCGTCGTCCGGTGATCATAGCCCGCCTCAAAGTGGGTGACTATGTCGCGGAAACCGAGCTGAACCTGACCGATCGCAGCCACATGGAATACACTTTGTTGCTAGGACGTAAGTTCTTCAAAGACATTGCGGTTGTCGATGTAAGTCGCCAATATGTTCTCTCCGGTGCCAACGGCCAATAAAAGGAATCTGTCGTGTCGCGCAAGCCATTTTATTTCCTTATCTTTTTGCTGATCGCCAGCGGCTTCGGCTACAACCTCTATCGCCACAAGGTCGACCACATCCCGTTCTTCCCCGGCAGTGTGCAAACCACGTGGACCGTTGAGGCCCGGATCACCTATAACGCCAATGGCCCAGTTGAAGCCACTTTGGCTTTGCCGACCGATCCCGCCTTTACCCTGTTATCGGAGTCCGCTGCCTCACCCGGTTATGGCCTGTCCATGACCGAAGATCAAAGCGGGCGCCGCGCCACCTGGACCACCCGCAATGCCAGCGGTAGCCAGGAGCTGTATTACACCGCCAATCTGGTGCCCAACGGCTATGACCTGCTGGACGATCACGCCACCGAGTATACCGTGCCCAATCTGGTGTGGGACGAAGGGTTGGATACCGCCGCACAGACGGTGATCGCCAAGGCGTGGGATCAGAGCGCCAACAACCGCTCGTTTGCACTGCAATTGGCCAAGTTGGTCGCCAACCCAGAGCAGCAGCAGAACGTCGCCTTGCTGCTGGCGCGTTACGAGCCTGCCGCACTGCTTAACCGCCTGCTGCAAACCGCTGGCGTGCCGTCGCAGATCGTCTACGCACTGAATCTGGAAGATGGCCGCCGCCGCCAAGCGTTGCGCGCCTGGGTCGAGGTTCAAGACGGCGAAAACGGCTACCTGTTTAACCCGGAGAGCGGAACGGAAGGCCGGCCAGACAACCTGCTGCTGTGGCAACGCCATGGCAACTCGGTACTCGAATTGACCGGCGGCAGTAACTCCAGCGTCACCTTCTCGATGATTGAAGACACTCGTCCGGCTCTGGCCACCGCCTTGGACATGATGTCGGCGGCGGCGCAAGAACGTGGACTGTCGCTGTATAACCTGCCACTGGAAGAACAATCCCTGCTGCGCGGGCTGTTCCTGATCCCGATCGGCGTACTGGTGGTGGTGTTCCTACGGGTTCTAATAGGCCTGAAGACCTCCGGCACCTTTATGCCGGTGTTGATCGCCCTGGCCTTTATCCAGACCAAGTTGCTGACCGGCTTAGTGGGCTTTTTGTTGATCGTCGCCTGCGGCTTGGTGCTGCGCTCGTACCTGTCCAATCTCAACCTGCTGTTGATCTCGCGGATCTCAGCGGTGGTGATCCTGGTGCTGGGCATTATCGCCGCCTTTACCCTGCTGGCCTTTAACTTCGGCCTGACCGAGGGTCTGACCATCACCTTCTTCCCGATGATCATTCTGGCTTGGACCATCGAGCGGATGTCCATCCTTTGGGAGGAAGAGGGGCCGAAAGAGGTCTTTGTGCAAGGCGGCGGCTCGCTGCTGGTCGCGGTGATCACCTATCTGGCGATGGATAACGATCTGGTTCGCCACTGGGCCTTTAACTTCCTCGGGATCCACCTGATCGTCCTCGCGCTGATCTTAGTGATGGGCCAATACACCGGCTATCGCTTGCTGGAGCTGCGCCGTTTCCGCCCGCTCGCTGAGGACAAGCAATGATCTTCTGCGATCCGCGCCGCCTAAGAAGCCGCGGCATTATGGGGATGAACCAGCGCAACATCTCCTACATCGGCCGCTACAATCCGCGTTCGCTGTACAAGCAGGTGGACGATAAGCTGATCACCAAACAGCTGGCACTGAAAGCCGAGATCGCCACACCGGATCTGATCTCGGTGATCAGCGAGCAGCATGAGATCAGTGATCTGGCGCAGCGCTTGGCTGGTCAAACGGGTTTCTGCATCAAGCCCGCACAGGGCTCTGGGGGCAAGGGGATCTTGGTGATCACCAAGGTCGAGGACGGTAAGTTCTTCAAGCCCTCCGGTGGCGAAGTCAGCCTCAGCGATATGGAGCGTCACTGCTCCAATATCCTGGCGGGTCTGTTCAGCCTCGGCGGGAAGAACGACGTGGCGGTGATCGAAGCCTTGATCCGTTTCGATCCCGTGTTCGAAGGGATCTCCTATGAAGGCGTGCCGGACATTCGCCTGATCGTGTTCAAAGGCTTCCCGGTCATGGGCATGCTACGCTGCTCGACCCACGCCTCCGACGGCAAGGCCAACTTACACCAAGGCGCGGTGGGGATCGGCGTGGATATCGCCAATGGCCAGGCGATCCGCGCGGTGCAATACGACGAGCCGGTGCAACTCCACCCCGACACCAGTAAAGATCTGCATGCGGTGCAGGTGCCACACTGGGATCGACTGCTCGAGCTGGCGTCCGGCTGCTATGAGATGTCTGGCTTGGGTTATTTGGGGACCGATATGGTGCTGGACAGCGAGCGAGGACCGCTGCTGCTTGAGCTTAACGCCCGACCGGGTCTGGCGATCCAGATCGCCAATGATCAAGGCTTACTGCCCCGCCTCCGTAAGATCGAAGCGCTGGGCGACCAAACCTTCAGCGTCGAAGAGCGCATTGCCAAAGCCAAGGAGTGGTTTGGTGGTCAGGCGCCGAACTGAGTCAGCCAAGCCCCACCTCAACGCCCTGATCCTGATCGGGGCGTTTTTCTCTGCCAGCGCCGCCGCAGACACCCTGCTCGACTACTGTTTTCACCAGATCGCCGGGATCCAAGCCGAGCCCGCCCCTCGTCAACGTCTCGCCCAATTGCGTCTGCTTCAGGATCAGCTGCAACTTTCCTCCGAGCGGTTCGACAGCGTCGAGATCGGCCAATGTGCCTACCAACTGCGTCAAGCCCTAGCGCCGCTGATCACTCAGGCAACCGCCTCAACCGAGCAGCTCAATGCCACCGCGCAACTGCTCCACCATCAGCGCCAGCCGCTCAAGCAGCTCACCCTAACCGATCCGCGCTGTTTGCACGGCACGCCCCATGAAGCCCCCTTTACGCTGGATCTCAGCCCCAGTGCCGTTGTCCCCTACCTGCGCGGCGCCGAGCATGAAGGCTGCCGCCGCACCGTATGGCGACGATACCAGTCCCGTGGCTATCCGGATAACCGCACCTTGCTTGAGGCGCAGATCGAGGCTCAGTGGCAGCTTGCCAAACAGGCCGGTTATCGCGATCCGCTCAGTCAGCAACTTAGCTCCGTGCCGCTCGGGCAACACGTCGAAAGACAAGACTTTCTCGACTCACTCACGCCCGATCGGGTGCAGCCAGGTTGGCAACGCTCCGCCGCGCCGCCCCAGCCCTTAGCGCGCCCAGCCGAGCAACTGGCCCGCCAGACCTTGGAGGCGCTCAGCCAGGCCATGGCGTTGACCCTAGTCAGCATCGACGAGCAGCAATGGCAACTCTGGTCGGACAAACGTCTGTTGGGCTACGTGTCACTCCACCAGGCAGAGCACAACGCACGCCGGATCTTGCAGAATCACTGGCTCGGTCACAGCCCGGCGATCATCGAACTCCACTATCGCCAAAGCCCTTGGCACGCTCAGCACTGGTGGCAATGGGTACGTACCGTCGGTACCGCACTAGGACAAGCTCACGGACAGGAGATCGATCATCCCAGCCCCAATCATGGCGAGCTAGGCCGCGCCTTGGCATTAGAATGGGCGCGCCAACCCGAGTTTCAGCGATCCCTGCTGGGCCAACGCGTCACGGCCCCACCTCGTTACCCAGCCAGCCTGTTGATTGAAGCCCAATTGGCACTGGCCCTCTGGCAGCAGCCCAAGCTCAACGACGGCGTCCTGCAGACACGCCAAACAACGCTTTATCAGCGCTACCTGCAGCAAAGCCCGCCATCGGAGCTCTGGCCCTGGTACAGCAGTGAGCGGATGGTCTTTCAGCCAGGAGCCCTGATCCAGCGCCTGTATTTAACCCAGCAGGCGCAACGCTGGGTGAGCCAACAAACGCAGACCCGCACGGAGCTAAAACCCGCATTGCCATCGTCCTTCCCCTGGTCGAGCCTCGCCGCAACGACCGACGGCTCAATCGACTAGCGCCGCCTCAGGCACCTGCAAGCAACGCTGCAGTTGCTGTTGTGCCTGCTCGAAGCCGTCGCGCCCAGCGGAAAGCCCTTCCGCCGCCACGACCGTAACATCGTCAATGCCGACAAAGCCAAGCACAGTTCGCAGGTAAGGATCCTGATGATTGGCCGCGGCCGCTGGCGCTCCCGCCGCATAGCGACCGCCCCGCGTCGCGATGATCAAGCCGCGCTTACCGTGGAGCAAGCCTTCCGGCCCATGCTCGGTATAGCGAAACGTGACGCCGACCCGGCAGATCAGATCGATCCACGCCTTCAAGCCGGACGGAACCGAAAAGTTATACATCGGCGTGGCGATCACCACCTCATCGGCGGCCTGCAGCTCAGCCACCAATTGATCAGACAAGGCGATCAAACGCTGCGTCGCCTCATCGCGCCGATCCGGCTCGGTATAGAACGCCGTTACCGTTTCGATATCCAGATGTGGCGGCGGAGCGGCCCCCACATCCCGTTGGATCACCCGTCCCTGAGGGTGGATAGCCAACCAACCCGCTTGAAGCTCTGCGGCTAATTGGCGGCTATGGCTGTCATCTTGGTTCAGGCTAGCGTTGACGATCAGAAGCGTTTTCATCTGGGCATTCTCTCTCTTGTGACGTTGAGAACAAGAATACTTGCAACAGGTAGAAACAAAATCGCACAATTTAGCTAACATCTATCGAAAAAGAAGAACGTTATGTACCGTCCCCACACCACACTGGAGCAGTGGCGCATTTTGCAGGCCGTGGTCGATCACGGCGGCTACGCCCATGCCGCCGCCGCACTGAACAAGAGCCAGTCATCGTTGAATCATGCGGTGGCCAAGCTGCAACAACTGCTGGGTGTCCCTCTGCTCGAAGTGAAAGGCCGTAAGGCACAGCTAACCCCACAGGGCCGAGTGATGTTGCGCCGCTCGCGCGCGTTAACCCAACAGATAGAACAACTGGAGATGTTGGCCATCAACCTCGAGCAGGGCTGGGAGCCGGAGATCGTGATCTCCAAAGAGATCCTCTACCCCACCGAAGCGCTCCACTGCGCATTGCGCCAGTTCTATCCTGAAAGCCGTGGCACCCGGATCACCATCATAGAGAATGTTCTGAGCGGCACCAGCGATGCCATTACTGAGCGCCGATGCGATCTGGCCATCAGCGCCCGCCTGCCCGCGGGCTATCGTGGCCACCCACTGGCACTGTGCCGCATGTTACTGGTGTGCCACCCAGACCATGCGCTGGCGCACGAGCACACCATCGATGAAGCCCGGCTGATCCAAGAGCTGCAGCTGGTTATCAAAGATACCGGCAGCGAGGCGGACAAGGAGCTGGGTTGGTTGAAAGCGGAGCAGCGCTGGACCTTCTCAAACTTCCATGACGCGATCGCCATGTTAAAGCAGGGCCTGGGCTTCTGTCGGATCCCCGAAGCGATCGCCCAGCCGCACATCGACCAAGCGCACTTGGTCCATCTGCGCCAAGCCAAACTCAACACCTCGCTGCTGCCGCTCTCTCTGGTGATCCCCGATCCGGATCAGCTCGGTCCGGCAGCGCAGCGATTCGCCCAACTGCTGATCGCGTCAGCGCCGCTAGGCTCAGCCGAGCCCGGGTGAGCCTCGCCGAATAGCAACACTTCATAAACGGTGACCCAGTTGTCAAATTTTGGCATTCCGTGTAAAAGATCACTTAGTTACAGGCGACCTGTTACCGCCTGCCAACACCAAACGGATAATAATTTATAAGGGAGTGCATGGATGAATTGGCTCACGGAACTGGTCGCACAACTCAATGGGATCGTTTGGGGGATCCCAATGCTGGTCTTGATCCTCGGCGTCGGTCTGTACCTCACCCTCGGCCTGGGCTTTATGCCGATGCGCAAACTCGGGCTCGGGTTCAGTCTCCTGTGGCAAGGCCGCAGCGAAGGCGGTGACAAAGGGGATATCAGTGCCTTTAACGCCCTGATGACCTCGCTGTCGGCCACCATCGGAACCGGTAATATCGCCGGCGTGGCAACCGCCGTGGCCATGGGCGGTCCAGGGGCGCTGTTCTGGATGTGGTGCACCGCACTGGTGGGTATGGCCACCAAGTATGCCGAGGCGGTTCTGGCGGTCAAATATCGAGAAAAAGGCGACAACGGCGAATACGTCGGCGGCCCGATGTACTACATCAAAAACGGCCTCTCCAGCAAATGGGGTTGGCTCGCCACGGCCTTTGCCCTGTTCGGCTCCATCGCCGGCTTTGGGATCGGCAACGGCACCCAATCCAACTCCGTCGCTCAGGCTTTAGAAGCCAATTTCTCGATCTCCCCTACCCTCTCCGGCATTGTCTTGATGCTGTTGGTGGGTGCCGTACTGATGGGCGGGATCAAACGCATCGCCGTGGTTGCTGGCCGGCTCGTACCGCTAATGGCGGTGTTCTATGTCACGGCTGGGTTGGCGGTTCTGGCACTCAATCTGCCTCAAGTGCCCGCCGCCATCGCCCTGGTGATAGAAAGCGCCTTTACCCCAGTCGCGGCCCAAGGCGGGTTTGCCGGTGCAGCCGTGTGGATGGCGATCCGCTTTGGGGTGGCCCGTGGTGTCTTCTCCAACGAAGCCGGCCTTGGCTCCGCCCCCATCGCCCATGCCTCAGCCAAAACCAACAACCCGGTACGGCAGGGACTGATCGCCATGCTCGGCACCTTTATTGATACCATCATTGTCTGCTCCATCACCGGTCTGGCTATTATCCTCACCGGCGTCTGGGACAGCGGCACCAGCGGTGCCGCCCTCACCACCATGGCGTTTGGCCAGTCGATCCCGTACGGCAATGTCATTGTCTCTATCTCACTGGTGGTCTTCGCCTTTACCACGATCCTAGGTTGGAGTGTCTACTGCGAGCGCTGTGTCCATTACCTGCTGGGCGAAAAGGCCATCAAACCCTTCCGTCTGGTGTTTACCTTGGCCGTTCCCGTCGGTGCCGTTGCCACCTTAGACTTCGTCTGGTTACTGGCTGATACACTCAATGCCATGATGGCGATCCCCAATCTGATCGCGCTATTGTTACTCAGTCCTGTCGTCTTCAAGCTGACGCGGCAATACTTTAGTCAGAAAGAAGCTGGCGTCGACAAGGCCAACAGCACCACCCCGTCGGCGTGATCCCACCGGCCCGGTCTTTACCGGGCCACACGGGGCATGCCAGTTAAGGCCGGGCGGCTCAACGCCTGCGCGGCCCAACGGAGAACCGACCATGCGGATCATCGCACTGCTTTGCCTCGTTATCAGCCTCTCAGCCTGCACGCTGTTTGCCGATCGAAGCGACCAACAAGAGGCCGTCTCCAGTAGTCTGATGCAGTACCTCTATCCCCAGACCAGCGAGCGGCGCTCACAACACCCGGTTACGCCCACCATCCCGCAGCCAGCCAACGTCGGCATCGCCTTTGTCTCCAGCCAAGATCACGCAGACGCGATCAGCCCAGAGCAGGCAACCCAGCTGCTCGAGCAGATCCGCCATCGTTTCGCCCAGCAACCCTATGTCGGCCGACTGGAGCTGATCCCCAGCAGCGCTCTTAACGGCAACCCAGGTTTCGATGGCTTACGCCATGTCGCGCGACGCTATGACGTCGACTTGATGGCACTGATCGCCTCTGATCAGATCCGCCAGCGCGGCGAAAACCCTCACGCCGTGTCATATTGGTCCATCGTCGGTCTCTATAGCTTTCCCGGCAATGAAGCCAGCGTTCGCACCTTTGTCACCACCACTGTTATCGATGTTGCCAGCGAGCAATTGCTGTTTCATGCCTCAGGCCTGCACCAAATCCGCGACAGCGACGATACCGACATCGATAACATCCCTGCAGCCGGCGCACAGATAGGATCTGCACAAGCCGCCGACGATATGCTGAGCACGCTGGATAACGAACTCGAGCGCTTCAGCGCTCGGATGGGGCAGCAGCGAACCGGACAGATAGAGCCGGGTGCGGGCTTTGGCAGCGGCGTCCTCACGCCGATCCCCTTTGCCGCCCTGCTGTTATTCGGTTTTGCCCGTCGACGTTCACGCCGTTAAATCGTCCACTTGCACATAACGGAACACGGCGGGCCTAGCGGCATCGCCCCGAAGCGGGAACCCTTCTTGACACTCGGGCTCAATGAACTCCTCAGCGGAGCAGGTTAAATAATACCAATTCCATTATCTATTTGGTCAGTCTGGCCCATTCCCTGCTGCACAGATGCCGCACTTGTTCTGCATCTTTTCGAAAGCTGTTCCAAGCATCTGCAACCTGGTCGACAATGTGGTCATA